>DBGFLV010000114.1:0-10881 GCA_048528425.1 Oxalobacter sp.
ACACGGACAAGGACGGCATTGACCGGTACGCGACTGAAATTATCGCCGATACCCTGCAAATGCTGGGCAGCCGTCAGGGAGCGGGCGAACCCTCGGAGGATCGGGGGAGCTATCAACCGCCTGCCCGGCCTGCCCAGGCAACTCCTTCTCGTCCACAGCCGCAGGGAAGCCGTCCGGCAGGGTTGTCGGACATGGATGACGACATTCCTTTTTGAACCGGCGACGAACAGGCAAAACAGAATAAAGCTCCGCATAGCGGGGCTTTTCCGGCCGGAAAAGCAACCGGTTTTCAGTACGGTTAAACGTCTGTTGGACGAAGACCGGTTTTAGGCGATCGCGTCGGGAAAAGGGAGAGCGCCGGCGTCAGCAAGTCTTCCGCGGGTGGAAAAGGCCATCAGTGCCGATCTGTCGTGCCAGTACCGAATACGATAGACGGTATCAAACCGGTTGGCTGTCGTTGTGAATCCCGCTTTTAACGTACGGTCTGTTTCGGGCGGACAAGCTGATCGCCGGCATAAGGCGGCAGGGGGTGAAATGGACGCTCCGAGTGTTGCGACCGGGTGGGCGCTACCTTAAAAGGGGTTTATCGGAAGAAAAAGTCGGCTCTGTCTATTTCCAGGTCATCCTGAGTTGACTGCCCTGCCGGTAAAGGACCAATTGATCGTGGAGCCGGGAAAAGAAGGGCCGGGTTTGAACGTGGACGGCTGGAAAAGGTCCAATGAGGTTTTGCCTGGGGAAGACGTTTTTCCCGTTTTGTTAAAAGAGGTCGGCCCATGGAAAACGAATCGGTCGGGTCTCCCGGGTCATCCAGAAAAACGTTTATCGTGCATCGGCGATCGGTTTTGAAGCAAATATGAAAATCAAATGGCCGCCCTTCCCGTGGGTCTGTTTTGCCATGTGCGTGGGCGTGATGGGAACGGCATTGATCAGTCCGCTGTATGCGCTTTACAAGACAGCCTGGCAATTGACCAACAGCGACGTTACCCTTATTTACACGGCCTACATGGTAGGCGCGTTTCTCGGCTTGATGTGTCTGGGGCGTTTACCCGACAAACTCGGTTTCCTGTCGGTGATGAAGACCGGACTGGTTCTGATCGGGATCGGCACAGTCATCAGTATGCTGGCCTGCAACGTCGTCATTTTAGACATCGGCCGTTTCATGGTGGGTGTGGCGTCCAGTATGTTGACGACCAGTGCTTCCGTCGGTCTGGTTCAACTGGCTGTAAAGAACGGCAATCTTCAACGTGCCGCCACCCTTACCAGTTTGCTGATTGCTTTCGGTTTCGGCCTTGGGCCGCTGGTAGGGGGTATCATGGGACAAGTGATGCCGCATCCGCTACGGACGACTTATTGGCCCCCTTTGTTACTGGGGGGACTCGCCCTTTATGCGTTGGGACGCATCCGGGTGGAGGAGGTACAGAAAGGTCGTGCCAGATTCAGTGACTTTTTGCCGAAACTGGTGTGGCCCGGCGCGTCCGTTTCGCTGGTTTTTCTCATGTCGGGGTTGTGTGCGTTCCTCGCCTTTGGCATTTTCGGTTTGTATGCGGCCATGACGCCTCTTTTTCTACAAGAAATGTTGCCCTGGCACGGCCCTTTCATCAGTGGCACATCCATTGCGCTGATTTTGTTTTTGTCGGCGGGAATCCAACTGCTGACCGGGCGATTGCCAACGAAATGGTGCGGTTTTACAGGACTCGTTGTGTTGTCTGCCGGTGTCGTTTTCTTGTTCGGCAATCTTTGGCTGAAGTCGGTCGTCGTGTTTGCCGTGAGCGTAGTCACGACAGCGGCGGGGCACGGTATGTCGACCTTGGCCGGGATCAGCATGGTCAACAAACTGGCTGAAACACACAACCGATCGGGGATGATTTCCACTTATCTGATGATCGGCTACCTGGGGAGCATGCTACCGCTTTTGGGATTGGGACACATGGCCGATCGGTGGGGGTTGCCGATTGCGCTGACCGTTTTCTGTAGTGCGATGGCTGTGGTGTGTCTGGTGGTCGCCGTCTGTTTTGTCGGGCATCCCCGTGTGAAGTGACTGACGACGCCGTTGCCCGGATGCGTTTGTCGCTTGAAAGAGCACGCTTCTTTTTTGAGCAGATTCTTCTGTATTTTCTTTTGCCGATCGAGTCACACGGGACGCGACAAGTTCAGGATGACTCGTCTGCCCGCGAGCCAGACCAGAAGGGCGAAGACGCCGGTGGCGCACAGGGCCATGCTAAAGCTGCCCGTGTATTCTCGGACGGTTCCTAAAACGAGTGTCAACGTGACATTAGCGATATTGGCGATCATGTTCATGAAACCGGCAGCGGTCGCCAGATAAACGGGTGACATGACGTTTCCGGTGAGGCTGAAAATGGAACCGTAATTGGAACCGGCCAGAACAGCCAATACTGTACCGACGACAATTCCCATGTAAACGTTGCCAGTCAGGCCCAAAACGATGTAAAGAATTCCGATAGCAAGCACAGCCGTGTTGGTTATCCGACTGCGTGAAAACCACCGAAGGAACACACTGCCGTACGCCCGACCGAGTGTACCGAGCAACAGAACAAAGCCCGTGGCCAGGCTCCAGGCCAGTGCGGTACTGTGGCCGTCGATGTCGGCCAGGATGGAAGGCAACCATTGTCCCAGATTGTTCAGGGTACCGTAGGAAAGGCCGTGAAACACGCCCAGCGTCCAAATGGGAACGGAAGTGGCGACGGTTTTCAAAGCTTGTCCGAGATGACGCAGACTGTTAGCGCTGTCAGGCTGTGTCTGACGGATCCGGGCGGGCAACAGCAATGACAGCAGTACTGCGGTAACGGCCAGAACGACCGGAATCAGGTAGGAAAAACGCCAGGCCGATTGGCCCAGGTACGGTAACGTCACAAAGGGCAGCATCGTTCCTAGAGAGAAAGATGCTCCCTGTATTCCTTGCGCCTGGGCCACTTTGTCGGGAGGCGCCAGCATTCCGGTCACTTTGACCCCGGCCAGAAACAGCGTCCCCGAACTCAGACCTGCCAGAAAACGGAGTCCGGTCGCCCATACCAAGTTGTCCGGTGCCAGAAACGGGAAAACGTTGGCCAGCAAAGCGATGAAAACCGCAATCAGAAAACCGCGGTAGACGCCGATTTTGTCCAGAATCAGACCGGCGGGTAACTGAACGAGACTATGTGCCCAAAGCAATCCGCTCAAAACCAGTGAAAGACCGGCGTAACCCGTTCCGAAAAGCGCCATGAACTGGGTACTTAAAGGAGCGATACTCATGAACAGATATCCGGCGCTGATACTGATAATAGCCGGAAACCAGATGATGGAAAACATGATAGGGAGGCAGTCGTGCTATAAAAAATGGATCGTGATCGGAAGACTGAGCAAATTGTTCTGTCCAAATGGGACTATACCGGATGAAAGGCGGCAGCAAAAATACTTTTTTCATCGCTTATTTATATCGGTTCCGGATAAATCCCCAAGCAACGCTACCGTCGGGACAAAGCGTACCGAGAAGCGTGCGGGGTGATCGGAAACGGGATTTACCCGACTGGGCTATACTGGCGGGAAGCGCTTTCCTGATCCGGCTGCCATCAACAGACCGCGAGAAGGCGCAAAGCGGTTTTTTTGCGGGATGTGGTAACGTGCCGGGACAGTCCGGTTTAAGGTAGGGATGGCGTCCTTGATACGGCTCCAGGATTTTGACAAAGAAAATGATAAGGGAAAAAATGAAGTGTCCGACACACCGCAATGGTTCAGGTTGGTGGCATACCTGCCTCGTCTATTCGAGACGGCACTGGTTCTACGCCCTTTTTCTGTTGTTGTCTTTTCTGACGATTCTGGTGCTGTTTTTGCAAAGCCTTTTTCAGGTCGCAGTAAACGGAGTCAGTTTGGCGATGCAATACGCTGTCATCGGTGGATTGGGCGGCTTTGCCGGTACGGCTTTGGGCGCGGTACCGGCGCTTGTGTTGAAACGTCTCCCTCACTATGTGGAAGACACCATGCTGGGATTTGCGGCCGGTATGATGATGGCGGCCAGTGCCTTTTCCCTGTTACTGCCCGGATTGGAAGCGGGAATGACGATGACAGGCAACAAAGCGTTTGGTGCCGGAATCGTCGTATTGGGGATGGGGCTGGGTGTCGTGTTAATGCTGAGTCTGGACAAATTCACTCCGCATGAACACGAAACCATTGGGTCTTTCGGACCGGGGAATGAACGTTTCAACAAGGTCTGGCTGTTCGTTTTTGCCATTTCCCTGCACAATCTGCCGGAAGGTATGGCGATCGGGGTCGGTTTTTCACAAGCCGATCTGGCCATTGGGTTGCCGTTGACGATTGCGATCGTTTTGCAGGACATTCCGGAAGGGTTGGCTGTGGCGCTGGCCTTGCGCAGTGCGGGTGTTAATCGCCTGCCCGCTGTCCTGATTGCAGCCGCTACGGGTGTTTTCGAACCGCTGGGTTCGCTGCTTGGGGTCGGCTTGTCAAGTGGTCTGGCCTTGTCTTATCCCGTCGGTCTCGGGTTTGCGGCCGGCGCTATGCTCTTTGTCGTATCGCATGAAGTCATTCCGGAAACGCACCGGAACGGTCACCAGACACCGGCGACGGTGGGGCTCATGGCCGGATTTGCATTGATGATGGTGCTCGATACAACACTGGGATGACGCTGCCGTCGCAAAAAGCCAGGAGGCACGTTAAATTCTGTATTTTTTCAATAAACTGTAATATTGTTTTGAGACGATCGGTGCAATTTTTCACGATCATCAGGAAATTTTTGCAGTTTTTAAAAAGGCGCAGGCATGTTTGCAGCAATTGATCTGGGTTCCAACAGCTTCCGTTTGCACATCGGAGAATACGTCAATGGCGTGATCTGCATCATCAAGAGTGCGCGCGAACCGAACCGAATTGCCGCTGGTCTGGATAAGAACAACCGTTTATCCGACGAAGCAATCGTCAGGGGACTGGAAGCCCTGAAAAGACTGCGTTCGATTCTGGAAGCCTATCCGTTGTCTACCGTCAAGGTCGTTGCGACTAACACACTGCGGGTCGCCACCAATTCACAAGCTTTTCTGCAAGACGCCGAAAAAGTGCTGGGTTATCCCCTCGAGGTCATCTCCGGTGAAGAAGAAGGGCGTCTCATCTATCTCGGCGTGGCCAATGTGCTGGCGCGTCCGGAAGAAAGGCGGCTCGTTATTGATATCGGAGGCGGTTCGACGGAAGTGATTTGCGGCAGAGGTATGCAAATCGAACGGGTCGAATCGTTCAGCGTGGGAACGGTCCGCCAGAATCTGGTTTTTTTCCGCGACGGTGTGGTCGATGAAGCCTCTTTCGAGGCGGCCATCCTCTCGGCTCGAAGTCAGTTCGAAGACGCCGTCGACTATTATCGTTCTTGCGGCTGGACGGAAGTGTATGGTTCTTCCGGCACGATCCGGGCCACGGCGGAAATTCTGGCCGTCAACGGTATCGGTGACGGCCGTTTCACCCTGGAGAATTTGAACCGCTTAAAGCAGAGAATCATCGAGGTCGGACACATCAGCCGCTTGAAACTGGAAGGTGTGAAGTCGGAAAGGGCTTCTTCCATTCTGGGCGGCCTCACGATTCTGCTCGTTTTGATGGAAGACTTCGACATCACGGTCATCAAACCGATCGAGGCCGGTTTGCGCATGGGTATCATGTGGGACATCCATCTGGTGGCCACGCAACATGATCGGCGCGAAGAAGCGATTCGGAACATGCTGAAACGCTATCAGGTCGACGAGCAGCGGGCTATTCGGGTAGCGGATTACGCGCTGGCTCTTTACAAGGAAATGAATCCGGAAGCGGACCGGTTTTTGAAACTGCTTTACTGGAGTGCGCTGCTGCACGAGATCGGTATTTTCATTTCACCGACGAATTACCACAAACATGGGGCGTATCTGCTGGAAAACGCCGACATGGCCGGTTTCACTGCCCGTGAACAAAAACAGATGAGCCGGTTCGTCCTGGGGCAAAAAGGCAACCTCAGAAAGTTAAACGGTGTCATGGCCAATTCCGATGCCGTCAAGGCTGTTTTAGCCTTGCGTCTGGCCGTCATGTTTTTGCATGCCAAAGTCGCTTTCAAGCCGGAGAAAGTGCGCATCCGGGTCAAAAGCCGGATTGAACTGACGTTGCCGGCGGGATGGTTGGAGCGGTACCCGACGCTGTTTTACTGGCTCAAGCGAGAACGCGACTGGTGGGAAGACGTCGGCATCGAACTGACGGTTCGGCCTGTCTAAGGAAACAGCCGCGTTACTGGTACAGGCTGTAAACGTTTTTGTCCGGGTTTTCCTTGATGTGAGCGAGGCGTACGGCGCGTTCCACGCTGAGTCGGCTAAGAGATACGTCGGGAAACTGAGCGCTCAGTGTGGATTGCAACACTTCGTGAACCGGATTTTTAAGACGGGCCAAAATCAGTTTTTTCTTTTCTTTACGCATCTCCGCAAAAAAGTCGCGCAGGGCTTCGACGCTGGTTGCATCCAGGTCGGGTGTCTGTTCCAGACTTAAAATGACGGTGTGAACCGGCAGTTTGGTCGAGTCGATGATTTCACGCGCCTGGAGAAGAATCCGGTCGGCATTGGCGAAAAACATGGCCTGATCCGGTCTCAAAATCAGAATGCCCGGGACCGGTTGCGCTTCAGGAAAAACGGCAAGGCTGACGAAATCATGGCTTTGGCCCAGGCGTCCCAGAATGGAAACGGTCGACTTCGAATTTTGCCGGAGCATCATCAAAAGACTGATCGCAATAGCGATCATCAGTCCCTGGAGAACGCCCAAAAGCAGAACGGCCAGCACGGAAGAGACGATCAGCAGACGGTCGATTTTCCAGGAAAAATACAGTTTGAAACTCGACAACGTTAGCGTTGTCGCCATTGTAAATATGACGATAGCCGCCAGTACCGGTTCCGGTATCCACTCGATGTAGGGCAGTACCGTCAAAATGATGATCAGGGTGATCAGCAAGGCGGCGATACCGGCGAGACGGGTTTTGGCACCGTACGCTTCGTTGGCGGCAGTGGCCGAATAACCGGCCCCGACCGGCATACCCTGGAAGAGGCCGGAGACCAGATTGGACACGCCCAGTGCAAACAGATCGCGGTTGGGAGAAATGGCGTCGTGATGTTTCATGGCGAAACTGCGGATCGACCCGTACGATTCGGCGTAAAGGATAAACACCAGGGCGACACCGATTTCGAAAAGTTGGAGCCATTCACCATACGTTAGATTCGGAATGACCGGGTTGTTCAGATTCAGTTCGATAGTCCCGACGCTGGGAATGCCGAAAGCTGGCAAATCAAGCCATTTGGCGGCGACGATTCCCAGCAGGATCACCAGCGATCCGCTGGGCAGATTTTTGTATTTCCCGTTTTTGATACGACGCAGGTATTCCATGGCGCCCAGAAAAAGAAGAGCGGCAACGGTCGTGGCAAGGCAACCGTAGTTCCACCGGTCGAATTGCCTGAAGATGTCCAGAATAAAAGCGAACACGTTTTCCTTGTCGGAGTCGATGTTCAGTACAGTCGTGAACTGTTTGATGATGATGACGATGGCCAGACCGAACGTGAATCCTCGAAGCACGGGTTTGGCGATGAAATCGGTGACGTTTCCCATACGGGCGAGAGCCGCCACAATGAAAATGCCCCCGGTCATGATGACCAGTCCGGACGCCAATATCAATCTCAGTGCAGCGTGTTCCCCGCCCAGCGACAGCGTTGCCGCGGCTAGGACGACAGCCGAGGAAGAGGTCGGCGAAACGAGGGCAAAACGGCTTGAACCCAAAATGCCGTAACAAAGCAGTCCGGCGAAAAGGCCGATAATACCGGCCTGCGCCGGTAAATTGCCGATACCGGAATAAGCCAGTGCCTGCGGCAACAGCAGCCCCGCAATGGACAGGCCGGCCACGAAATCTTGCCAGTTCAGGGAACCGAGACAGGTTACGCCGATTTTTCGGATATCTTCTTGTGTCGGCAATTTCATAAAATGACAAGGTTTTGTTAACGGGACTGATAATCGGTACCCAAGGCGGTCAAACCGGGAGTTTGGCCGTCATTTTAGCGGGTTCCGGTATTGTATACAGATTTGGTGCCGTGATATTGGCCCACCTTAAAAACCGGTATTAGGACAACGATGAAGCGGGATAAAACGGAGAAGAAGCAGAGTCGTTCCCGCTTTTTGCATGGTCAGGCTAAAGAACGAAGCTAAACCGGATTGATCTTCAGGAATGGACTTCGGCAATGGAGGGGTCGGAAGAGGCACCGGTCATTTTTTCGGCCGCGTTCGGTTCGGGCGGCGTCTCGGTCAAAGGCGATTCTTTTATCTTGTTTTTGAACGGTGCTAACTTCCCGTCCGGGACGACGTCCGGCTCGGGTAACCTGCTGCTCTCGGAGGGAAATTTTTCCGGACCCGCCAGTTCTTTCTGCGCATTGGCGTCGTACAGGGAAGCCAGCTGTTGTTGGGCCGTGAAAGGAGCTTGTTTTTTGCGCGGTTTCCGGCGCCGGTAGGTACCGTCCGGCTGGAGTTCCCAGGCATGGGTATTGTCACGCAGATAAAACTTGAGGCCTTCCACAATCACGCGCTTCTTCAATTGACGGTCAATGACCGGATAAGCCACCTCGATCCGCCTGAAAAGATTGCGAGCCATCCAGTCGGCACTGGACAGGTAGAGATCGTGTTTCAGGTCGTTACGGAAATAATAAATCCGTTCGTGTTCCAAGAAACGACCGATTATGGAACGGACACGGATGTTTTCGGAAAGGCCGGGTACGCCGGGCCGCAACGCACACGCACCTCGGACGATCAGGTCGATTTTGACGCCGGAAGACGAAGCCAGATAAAGGGCACGGATGACGGATTCGTCGATTAAGGAATTCATTTTGGCGACGATGCGGGCCGGTCGTCCCTGCCGTGCGATTCGCGCTTCGTTCAAAATAGCCCGGATCAGATGGCGATGCAGGGTGAACGGTGCCAGCCAGAGGTAATCGAGTTTTTTCGGTTTGGTTAGGCTGGTCAGATGCAGGAAGACTTCGTTAACCTCACTGGTCATTTGCGGATGGGCGGTCAACAGTCCGAAATCGGTGTAGAGTTTGGTCGTTGCCGGATGATAGTTCCCGGTACCGAGATGACAGTAATAACGTAATGCCCCGTTTTCCCGCCGGATGACCAGCGCCAGCTTGGCGTGTGTTTTCAGTCCCATGACCCCGTAAACCACTTGTGCGCCGGCTTGTTCAAGTTGTTGGGCCCAGTCGATGTTTTGCTCTTCATCGAAGCGCGCCTTCAGTTCGACAATGACGATAACTTCTTTTCCCCGGTTGGCGGCTGCAATCAGGGCTTCCATCAGTTCGGACGTCATGCCGACCCGGTAAATGGTCTGCTTGATGACGACGACGTCAGGGTCTTTGGCGGCGTTGCGGATGAAATCAATGACTGTCTGGAATGATTGAAACGGATGATGAAGCAAAATGTCTTTTTTTTTCAGCGTATCGAATAAAGCTGTGTCGTTCTGGGCAACGGGCTCGATGGAAGGCTGATAGGGCGGGAAATAGAGATAAGGTGTTTTGACGTAGTTGAAGATTTGCGAAAGCCGCACCATGTTGACCGGGCCATTGACGCGATACAAATAGTCTTCGTCCAGACCGAATTCGTTTAACAGAAAACGGGCCAGGTCGTCAGGGCAATTTCGGGCAACTTCGAGCCGGACAGCTGTGCCGAAGTGGCGGTTTTGTAAACTGATTTGCAGGGCTTCCCGAAGATTTTTGACTTCTTCTTCATCCAGCCACAAGTCGCTGTCTCTCGTCACGCGAAATTGCGAGTAAGCAATCACTTCGCGCTCGGGGAAGAGATCAGAAATGTGGGCGTGAATAACGGAAGAAAGCAGACAGAAGGTATACCCATTTTCAGAAAGTTCGTCGGGTAGTTTGATGACTCGTGGCAGTACCCGGGGCGCCTTGACGATAGCAATGGCACTGCCACGTCCGAAAGCGTCTTTTCCGGCCAGCGAAATGATGAAATTCAGGCTTTTGTTGGCGACCTGTGGAAAAGGATGGGCTGGATCCAGCACAATAGGCGTTAACAACGGGCGAATTTGGCTTTCGAAATAATTTTTCACCCAGGCACGCTGAGCTTCGTTGCGGTCGCTGTGGCTTAAGAGATGAATGCCGTTCTTGGCGAGCTTAGGCAGAATTTTCCGGTTTAACAGCGTGTATTGATGATCGACTAGGGCGTGACATCGAACGCTGATCTCGTGGAGGAGATTGTTGGTACCGGTCGCGGACGCCTTTTCGGGTAACTGCCGGGCGTGAAGACTGGATACGCGCACTTCAAAGAACTCGTCGAGATTGCTGCTGCCGATACAAAGGTATCGCAACCGTTCCAAAAGCGGCAGGCTTTCATCTTCTGCCTGAGCGACGACGCGCCGGTTGAATTCGAGCAACGAAAGGTCCCGGTTCAGGTACAAATGGCGTTCCGACATATCGGCAGGCAGTTTTCGGACAGATTGGGTTACCTTAGAGGGACTTTCGGACACGGGATATCCTGATAGTTTGATGGTTTATACAGAAATCATAGCAAAAAATCGTGACAGGACAATGACACAAACCAGTTTGTCACTTATTCGTTGATTCTCTTCATGAAGTGAACGCTTACTTTTTTCTTCTAAAAGACATGGCCAGAAAAAACGGCATGACATTCGTCACGCCGTTTCAGGGAAATAAAGGGTTTCAACTGATGGTCAGTTGGGTTCGGGCGGAGCCGGGTTTTTTGGGCAGCTTCAGTTCCAGTACACCGTCCTTGTAGGTGGCTTCGGCTTTGGATTCATCCACTTCCTGAGCCAGTGCAAAACTTCTGCTTTGAAGACCATAGTAGCGTTCGGTGCGTACGGTTTTGCCTTCTTCTTCCTGG
>DBGFLV010000115.1:0-3458 GCA_048528425.1 Oxalobacter sp.
AATATCTGGGAATCTGAGACGTCACGAAGTGGCGGTGTGAAAAAAGTTTGATAGGAAAGCATCAGTGGGTGGCTGAAAAAGAGCCAACGTCGTTTGAACAGGTAAAAATAAGCCACAACCGGCCGTAGCAGAAAACGGGAACGGTCTGTTTCGTCCGACAGTGGAGGCAGAAAGGGGATCTCTTCCTGTGGGTTTTGCTTTTTCCGGGAAAAAGGATGGAAACGGTGCTTGTCTTGCCGTATTCTGAAACAGAACAGCTGGTTCGGGACTCTGACATAAAGTAGAGAAAAATCACGAGACGGATGCGGTTTTTGCGTGCTCTCTGAAAGAGACGTCTCTACACTGTGCGTTTTCCAAAGGCTGAAGGCAGAGCAGCC
The DNA here is from genome assembly GCA_048528425.1 of Oxalobacter sp. Classification (GTDB taxonomy): domain Bacteria; phylum Pseudomonadota; class Gammaproteobacteria; order Burkholderiales; family Burkholderiaceae_D; genus Oxalobacter. Next base: position 378 of record DBGFLV010000115.1, read on the forward strand.
GACTTTTGTCGGGTCGTCTGGTTGATTCTCATGGCTCGGGAAATCATCCATGGCAGATAAAAAAGACAAAGCGGCGCTTGTCAGGCTCTGGAAACAGAACGGACAGGTCATGAGGCAGCAAAAATGGAACAGTTACTACTGCGGTATGGCACAGCATTCGGTTTGTGAGTGTCAAACCGGTTTTGTCAGAAACAGTGGCTGACCGGAATGTCCCGTGCTGTGGAGGTAAAGCGTAATCCGGCCTCTTGTTTTTTAAAACTGTGGCGAAATGGTGAGTTTGTCGCCGTGTGGATGAGCCAGCGAAGGTGGCAGAGAGAGGAAGAAGTCGCGTTCGTTATCCGTGACGGCTGATGGGCAGGCTAAAGACAGTAGCGCAGTGAAAACGGGGGAAAACAAGAAGACGATGGTACTGGCTTGCGTTTATTCGGCGCAGAAGCAACGGTGATTCATCGTTAGGGACGTTCACACACTGCTTTCCGGTCCGTTTCGTTGTATTTTACAGAAGTGCCCGAGATCGAAGGAAATAATGGAATCCGTTTTTTCAATAAAACAGCAGTCCTTTTAATAAAGCGATTCCGTCAGGACGGGATACGACGGTAAACGATATCGGATATAGCACTTCTCAGACCGGCTCGATACGACTGCCGTTAAAGCCTGTTTGACGAGTTGGAGAGTTGTTTTTTCCCGCTTTGTGTTTTTGCTGTGGAAACAGGATAGGACTGTTTTCTCCTCTTTTCAAGGAAACAGGAAATTTGTTACTGTTGTAAGGAAATTTCCTGAAATACCGTTTACGATATGATGATTTTTTATGGTGAAAGGATGAGTGAGCATGGATGACTGGTACGTCTACGAAATTGACCCTATTGACTTTCATTGGGGATATCTGAAAACGGTTTCTGAAACAGCCAGGGAAATCGGCAGTGAAGAGGCAACAATCAAGGCACTGAAAGGTCAACATTTTTATGTTGAAATGGCGGTTCAGGATTTTTTGGCCAATTGGGAAAGTGCAAAAGTGGCAGTTAAAGAAAAGGGGTGGGATAGTGGTTTCAGGCAAGAACCTGTGGTGTTTTGGGTTCCTTACCAGAACGCTTTCGAATGCGGTTTCGTGATCAAACAGGACAGCGACGGAACGACGTTTGTCGTTTCACCGGTGCGAATGCCCTGGTTTGAAGAAAAATGATGAATTGCGTCACGCCCGAATCGCAAGCGGTTGGGGGTAGGGATCGCCACGATGTTCGAAAGGAATCAACAGGATAAAGCAACGTCTAAAAACGATCGGGACAGCAAACGCTTTTTTCGTTTCTTCGCCTAGCCGCCATAACAGAAAAACCATAAAACGGACTGACCAAGTTGGACGGACAGGCCGGTTTCGTACCGGTGAAAATGTGCAGGATAAGCCTGCTGAATGGATCAGGATGAATCGTGCGGAAAGGACAGTAACCGAAACCTTTCCCGATAAAATGAAATCGTAACGGACGAAATCGATTCGATCAGCACTGTGTTCTTTTCAAGGCGTCACTTCTCCGTTCAGGTGGAAACCGGAGAGTTGTTTCGCAGCAGACTGTTGCCTTGTTTCCATAAGGATATTTTCTCTGATCGGAAGGGATTTTTTCATTGTCTTTTGAGCAAACGAATGAGTTTATGACGAATGGTTTGTTTCAACTTTCACCGGGTGAAATGTGGCCGCCGGTAAAGTATGGGATTGAAAAATGGCATTTTTTCATGCTTTATGCCGCTGGCTTTACCCATAAAAAATAGAGGAAAACGGACGTTTTGAAACACTGATATTCGTTGTTTCAAAGGGGACGTGATACCGTGGCCAAGTTTGCTCCTTTTCGCGTTTTTTAACATGTTTCACGTCATTTTCCGATGCATGAGAAAGCAGGAAAGTTTTTTGCGTACCTGTTGGACGTTTTCCGGTGGCTTTGAAAAGCAATCCGGCGTTTACGGCGAAGAAAATCAGGTGTTTGGGAACTGATTGAGCATTCAAGACAGGGACTGTAAAGAGAACACAGGCCCCTACAGCAGAAAACGTCGGGATCGGCTAACAGAGGCCGCTCCAGTCGAACGACCAGATTGGTAGATAACGAACTAATCCGTTAAAACCGTTTTTGAAGCCGATTTTTTGTGACCGGTTCGGCGTTCACGGCCGATGGAAGAAAACTGTTCGGGTAGTTTGGCGAGTCCGGAAAGGTGGCAGGCAGTCCACAAACATGGGGCAATCTGGGCCAAACATAAAGCTATCCGTGTTTGTACTGAAAGTGTCGTGCCGGAAAACCCGATCGGGTCCGTGTTGAAAAATAGCCGTGAATCAGTCGGTTCCTCCGGTAGGGTACAAAGCGGCCTTTTTCTTTTGCTCTTCAGTGATAGTCCAGTAGTAAACGGTTTTAGTACCGACTTTCTCGATTTTTTCGGCAGGCCACTCCGGCCCCATGTCGGATTCGTTGGAAACAACTCGTGCTCCTATGGCGAGCTGTTTCCAGAGAATCGGCCGCAGTTCGTAATTGATGGTTTGTGGCAGGTAAAGCGCCACGACGGTGGCGTCTGAAAAATCCGTTTTGTAAAAATTGCCCAGTTTGAATTGAACCCGGTCTTCAACACCTGCTTTTCTAGCGTTGGCATTCGCTTCTTCAATCCGCTTGGGGTTCAGGTCGATACCGACTCCCCGGGCTCCGTAATTTTTGGCAGCAGCAATGACGATTCGACCGTCTCCACAGCCCAGATCGTAGACAAGATCGTGTGCATTGACACCGGCGATTCGTAACATGCCGTCAACCGTTTCAGGCCAGGTAGTGATGAATCCGGCATCCAGTTCGGGACCCATCATTTCGTCCAGCCCGAATTGCGCTTTGGCGGAAATGACGACAAAAACAGGTACCAGAAGGCTAGCCACTATAAAGGCTGCCAAGGGGAGTCTGGAACGGTTTGATATACGCATAAGTCGGTCTCTACAGATAATCAGGAAGGTGGAATGGATTGTTTTTGCCTCGGGCCGATCCGGTTGAGAATCAAAAGGAGCAGGCCTCCTGCCGATAGAACGGAAATCCCGATCCAGGCCGCGTTGACGCCTCCCAACGACTG
>DBGFLV010000116.1:0-4851 GCA_048528425.1 Oxalobacter sp.
AGGCACGGCATTCTTTCCGGCTGAACACACGTAACCTTACCTCTGGCAGACTGACACAACCATGACAACGGAAACGAATAACGAAACAGCGAAAAAAACCTGTCCCATCACCGCTATTCTTGAAGAACTGCGTGCGCAACTTCACAGAGACGACCCGCTTGCCCGGCATACCCGGCCTATTCTCGCCCGTGTCGCTCGCCTGGTCACCGAAGCGACACTCGGCAGAGGCCAACTCTCCGGTCTGGACGAACTGACGAAAGCCGCGAGAGAGCTGGAAGCGGTCGCTCCCGCTTTAGCGGCTACCGTGCTTACCTCGCTCAAAAAAGATCGCGACGAATGGGAAAAACATGTCGCCAAAAGCGTCTGTTCCGCAGGAACCTGTTTTATTCCCCGCTCTGCTCCCTGTCAGGTCGCCTGTCCTGCGCATATCGACATCCCCAGCATGATGGCCCGGGTCGGTCGGGGCGATTATGCGCAGTCGCTGGCCGTTTTGGCGGCCGACACGCCGCTTCCGGATTCCTGCGGTCTCGTCTGTCCCGCACCGTGCGAAGACGAATGCGTTCAAAACGCCGTCAGCGGCACTGCCGTTTTCATCCGGCCGATGAAACACGTTGCCGCCCGTTGCGCCGACGTCAAACCCGCTCTGAAAAAAGCGGCGCCCACGGGCAAAAAAATCGCTATTGTCGGTTGCGGGCCAGCCGGTTTGACCGCTGCCTATTATCTGGCGCAAAAAGGCCATGACGTCGAGATATTCGATGAACGTGAACATCCGGGCGGCATCATGCGCTACGGTATTCCGAATTACCGGCTTCCCGAATACAAACTGAATGCGGAAATCGACGTCGTCAAAAAACTGGGCGTCAAAATTCATCTGGGCTATACGGTGCGTCAAGCCAGAGAATTCATGGACAAGGGCTACGACGCCACGCTTTTGGTTATCGGACTGCAAAATTCAAAACGGCTGGGTGTTCCGGGTGACGATCATGATTTCGTCATCGGCGGCATGGATTTCCTCTCCGCTGTCCGCTCCGGCAAAAATCCGCAAATCGGCCCGCACGTCATCGTAATCGGCGGCGGCAACGCCGCTATCGACGTCGCCATGACCGCCTTCCGGCAGGGTGCGACTAAAGTCCAGATGTGGTACCGGCGCAATCGTCAGCAAATGCCGGCCAATCCGCATGAAGTCGAACTGGCCCTGGCCGAAGGCGTCGAACTGGTCGAATACTGGGCTCCTACGAAAATTCTTCCAGACAAACAGATCGAATTCGAACGTTCCCGCTACGCACCCGACGCCAAGACGACTCCACCGGTTACTGTCCGTGCCGACCACATCATGGCTGGTATTGGTCAGGAAGCCGATTTAAGTTGGCTAGACGGCACGAAAATAGAAACCGAATGGGGTAACATCGTTTGCGATCCGGTCACACTGCAAACGGCCGAACCGGGCATTTTTGCCGGTGGCGACATCGCCCACGGAGCCAGTACCGTCGTTGCCGCCATCGGTTCAGGCAAACGCGCTGCCGAATCCATACATGCCTGGTTAATGGGTATCCCGGCCGATTACACCTCGCTGGAACCGAAACGGCGGGACGAAGTACCTTTCTTGTCGTCCACACCGGAACAGCGCGTCTCCGCTGACCGGGCGCACATCGAAGAAAAAGACCCGGCAATCCGGAAATTTTCCCACGACTTCATGCAGTTCGACTGGGATGAAAAAGTGGCTGCGGTAGAAGCGGAACGCTGTTTGCGTTGCGACATTTGCATCGGCTGCGGTCTTTGCGAACTGGCGTGTATCGAAGTCGGCGCCGAAGCGCTCAAAATGGTCGAAACCAAAGGCGGCCGTATGGTTTTCAAGGATTTCACCACACCGGCCGAAAAATGTATCGGTTGCGGTGCTTGTACTTCCGTCTGTCCCACCGGGGCGATCATTGTAGAAGACCGCGACGGGTATCGGGTGACCGAAATCACCGGAACCGTCGTGCGGGAACAACCGCTTGAAGTCTGTTCGTGTTGTGGCGAAACGTTTTCCGCGTCTATGCGGCAGTTGACTCAAACGCGCGACGAACTGGGCAAGATGACGCGTGACGGCGTCTTGTGTCCGGCTTGTGCACGTGCCCGGTCGGCCGAATCCATGAAAGAAATGCAGTGGATGGCCAATCTCTTCTGACGACGTCGTAAACAGCCGACCTGATCAGGTGGTCTCCCGGTTCAGTATCCAGTTGACCACCTGCTCTTCTCTGTTCAGGTCAAGCCAGGTGACGGTACGCGGTAGATTTTTCGGCGGCTCGACATCCGACGCCACCGCTTCGATGGACACGTTTTCCGGATACATCGGCTGTTTTCCCAAAGTCGGCCTGAAAATCTCGATTCGGGGAATGGCGGCTTCCCGAAACCCTTCTACCAGGGTCAGATCGGCTGGTTTCATGCGTGCCGTCAATTCTTCCAGTGTCGGCAGAGCCTCGTCTTTCAATTCATGGGCCAGCATGAAACGGTAAGGCGAAACCAACATCACTTCTACCGCACCGGCACGTCTTATACGAGCACTGTCTTTCCCGGGCGGCTCCAACGGGACGTCGTGGTGACTGCTCTTGATGACGTTGACCGTCATGCCTTCCTGTCGCAATAACGGCAGGATTTTTTCCAAGAGCGTGGTTTTTCCACTGCCCGACCAGCCTGACAAACCGATCAGGGAATATCTTGATTTGGATTTTTTCATCACCTTCAATTGAAGACTAGTTTGTTTACTTTGGATGAGGTATTCCTTCGGCAATATCCAGATACTGCCAGTCGGACAGCAAAATCGGATGCTTTTTGAACCCCATGACCCAGGGGCGTACCAGCCAGTTCCGTGTTCGGGAAACATGGACTGACCAGGCGGTGTCCGCTTCCATTTGCCGATTCATCTCTACGTACAAACGGTTGCGTTCGTTTCCCGGCGGCAGCTTTACGGCTTTGCGATACAGCCGGTCGAACGCGGCAGAGCGGTAACAGCTGTGATTACCCTGTCCCGCATTCGGCCCGTAAAGCAATTGCAAGAAGTTTTCCCCGTCAGGATAGTCAGCATGCCAGGCGCCTCCCCACATCATGAGCCGGCAACCGGTTGCCTCTTTTACATTGTCGGCAAAATTGCCGACATCGAACTCGACCCGTATTCCGATCCGGTCAAGCCCCCGTTTCCAGATTTCCGACACCACTTTTGAACTGGCATTGGCCTCCGTCCTGATTTTCAGGATCAACGGACGACCGTCAGGCATCGTGCGGTAACCGTCGGCTCCCTTGCGATAGCCGAAATGGTCGAGCAAACGCGAAGCCAACGCCGGTTCATAAGTAACACTGCTTCGGTAAGCCGGATCGTGACCGGCCACCCCCGGTGGAATGATCATGTGTGCTTTCACCGCTTGGCCGTTACGCAACAATTCAATTTCCGCCTCGGTGTTGTAAGACATCGCAATCGCCCTTCTCAACGCAATCTTTTCCGGACTGTTACCCCCGGTGGTCGGATCTTGCATGTTGAAAATGGTGTAAGTAACTTCCGGTTCGACCATGCGGTAAAGCCGGATTCCCTGTTCGGCATACTCCGGTTTCAATGTACCGTTTTCCAGAACGACCGGTGCCGCCAACTGCGGCAGCTTGTCGAAGTCGATTTTACCTTCTTGAAAAGAAAGCCAACGCGACTGTTCTTCTTCGATAATGGCGATTTCGACACGACCGATCTGCGGCATTCTCTTACCTCGCATCTCACGCACCAGCTGTTTGTCTACCGGATCGTCAGTCGGCTCGAAATGCCAGACAAATCCGCGATAATACGGATTGGCGACCAGAACGATTTTGCTGCGCGGAACGTATTCTTTCAGCATGTAAGGCCCTGTACCGACCGGATGCGCACCACTACCGTTCCCATACCCCTCGACGGCTTCCCTGGATACGGCGGCCAAGGCACCGTACGCCAGAACGTACAAAAAGTTCGGATCGGCGGCATTCAACCTGATTTGCAGCGTATACCGGTCCAGAGCCTTCAAGCCCGGCACTTCGGCCTCGTAATCGAATTGGCCGCTTTTTTTCGCTTTTTCGACCAGTTCGTTCAGACCGACGATTTTTCCTCTGATGAAATGAAACGACGGAGCTCGGTTGGCCGGATCGGCCAGCCGTTTGATGGAATAAACGTAGTCTTTCGCCGTCAATTCCCGCTTTTTCTCGCCAAAAACAGGATCGGGGGCAAAAAAGATATTTTTTTTCAGGTGGAAAACGTAGGTTTTACCGTCCCGACTGACATCGGGCATGGCCTCGGCCGTACCGGGCACCAGCCTGGAAGGACGTGCCAGATAATCGTAGGTCACCAGCGTTTCGAAAATGGCGTCAGCCACCCAGCCGGAATAATAGTTCTGGGTCTTGACCATATCGAATCCGTCATCAGCCGCTTCGAAAACGCTATGGATTACTTTGCCGGGATCAGCAGCCGACGACACGCCGCCAAACAGACACAGTCCGATCCACACCAGCGCTTGACCCCTCTTTTTCAACCAGCAGGAGACATGGCAAAACGACATTCCTTTCTTCATGAGTCCGATACCGGGCTGTCGGACGGCGAACACGATGACCCGGGTGGCTGTCCGAACGTTGTGTGAAATGATTTTCCTGGTTCGTTTAAGCATTATAATTTTACGTTTACGACATTTTCTCCGGTAACACTGATGAAAGTCTTTCGCGGATTCGCTTATCGCACTTCCTCTCCCCCTAGTGTACTGGCTATCGGTAATTTCGACGGAGTCCATAAAGGGCACATGGTTTTGCTCGATCGACTGCGCGAAGCGGCCGAACGCCTTCATCTGCCGGCCGCTGTTTTGACTTTCA
>DBGFLV010000117.1:0-3222 GCA_048528425.1 Oxalobacter sp.
CAGGGCGACAAATTCACCTTAAGCCCGGGTGTTTCCGAAAAAGACACGCCCTTTGCCGCGGCAACACGCGGATTTTTCAACAATTTCATGTGGCGTATCATGGTGGTGTCATCTTCAAAAACTGGGTGCCGGCCGGTGTCACGCGCGTCATGTTCAATTCGTTTATCGCCTTTTCCTCAATCCGTGCATGTTTGCTTAACGTCGACTGTTTCAATTGCAATTGCGACCACTCGATTTCCAGCTGCCGCGTCCGGGTCTGCGCAAATTCCAGCTCAATAAAAAGCTTTCTCGCCCGGTACTGCGAATTCACCAGCAACAAGGCGGACAATCCCAGCAACAGTGCCAGGATGAACGGTAACCGAACTCTCACTGTGTCTCTCCTGCAAGAGCGACGCGCTTGGCTATCCGTAAAACAGCCGACCGTGCCCGGGCATTCCTGCCGACTTCGGCAGTAGAGGGTTTTACCTTGCCCAGCCGCTTCATTTCAGGTTCCGGCAATTCGCTCGCCCGAATCGGAAGCCGGCGGTCAGGCAACGCAACGGTCGACTCCCGCGCAAAAAACTGTTTGACGATCCGGTCTTCCAGCGAGTGAAAACTGATGACAGCCATCCTTCCATTCAGTCCCAGACAACGCCATGCCTTTTCCAGTCCGGTTTCCAGTTCCTCCAGCTCTCGGTTGAGGTAAATCCGTATAGCTTGAAAGGTACGGGTGGCCGGATTTTTGCCCTTTTCAAAAGTCTTGACCGCCCTTGCCACGATTTCAGCGAGTTGTTTCGTGCTGTCAATGGACTGGACGGCCCGGCAAGCAACAATCTCCTTTGCAATCTGAACAGCAAACCGTTCTTCCCCATATTGATGAATCACCTCCGCAATTTTTTTTTCGCTTTCGACAGCGAGCCACTCTCTGGCAGATATTCCCTTTGAAGGGTCCATACGCATGTCCAGCGGCCCATCCAGCCTGAAACTGAATCCCCGGCTTGCCTCTTCGATCTGAGGCGACGAAATGCCCAAGTCAAGCAGTATGCCGTCAATCACTGCGATACCTCTTTCCTGAAGCACCCGATCCAGATCGGCAAAACTGCCGTGTACGATTTCGAAACGCGAATCGGCTATGTCGTTCGCGACCCGGATCGCTTCCGGATCCTTGTCAAAAGCGACAAGACGCCCCTTTTTTCCCAGCCGTGAAAGAATCAGCCTGCTGTGGCCTCCACGCCCGAAAGTCCCGTCCAGATATACCCCGTCGACACGCCCGCCTTCTATGTCCAGCGCATCGACCGCTTCCTCAAGCAATACGGAGTCATGAATCCGTTGGCGCACTTCAACTCACCCCGGCACGGTCAAAATGAAAAATCCTGCAAGGCTTCCGGTGTTCCCGAAGCAATGGCTTGCTCTTCGTTTTCCGTCAACTTCGCGGCGTCCCAAATTTCGAAATGACTGCCCATACCCAACAACATGACTTCGCGCGAGAGTCCTGCTGCCTTTCGCAGTTCCGGCGCAATCAGAATCCGTCCGGCTGAATCCATTTCCACGTCTGATGCGCTCCCCAGAAAAATACGCTGCCAGGCACGTGCCGACATGGGCCAGGCCGCGATTTTTTCGCGATGGTTTTCCCACACCGGCCGGGGAAAAAACAAAAGACAGCCGTGGGGATGACGGGTCAGGGTGATGCGCCCCTCGCACTGAAGCGACAAGGCATCGCGATGCCGGGCCGGAACTACCATCCTTCCCTTTGCATCCAGACTGATTGACGAAGCACCCTGAAACACGTGACCGACCTTTTTATCCGTTCAAAACCGTTGTCGGGAATTAAAAATGTATCCCACCAATACACACCATTCCACACCTTTACCCACTTTATTAGATGCTCCAGACCGGGTCAAGCAATTTTTTGTTAACAATTGGAAAAATTCTAATGAAGTCAAAGACTTAGAAGCGGTCAATACAAATGAAGTAAAAATAAATTCCCAAATAAATTAATCACTTATAAGTTAAACTGAAAGCACAACATTACACAAACACATGTATTTCGCAAAGAAGACATTGTCAGGTACAAACGTAATGGATCAGTTCGGTCGTGTGGGAAGAAAAAACGGAAAGAAGAAAAAAGCAACAGATACGACAAGCGTCGTTTTTTGAGAAGAAAAAAGAAAAGCAAGCCGATAGGCCGGATTCTGTTACGGTACCAAAGGTACTATGACAGCCATTCATCTAGGCGCCGGATTACTCCGGCGCTCGAGCTTCCTACCCGCACGCTCCGCGGACCACATCAATGCGTGCCTATTTGGAATTGCACCGGGTGGAGGTTGCCGCGTTTCACCGTAACTGAATACGCTCGTCTCTGTGGCCCTGTTCCTCGCCTTATGCCTTTCGGTATTTGGCGGACGGCCGTTAACCGTCACCCTGTCCTGTGGTGTCCGGACCTTCCTCCCGTTTTCATCCGAAGATGAAAACCGGCGGCTGTCTGGCTTGCTTCAGTCTTTATTTTACAGGTAAGGGCTAAAATGCGATAGCACCCGTCGCCCTTTAATGGTAATCGCCCCAAGTAATAGTACGCATGACGAACCGGTAAATCAGATAAGCGATTCCGTACCAGCACCGTTTGTACCAGGCCCGTCTCTTGAAATTGTCCGGGCAAATCCGCTCTGATTCGGAAAGAGCTGCTTCAATTCGCCTTCCCAGCTCTCCGGCAAAACCGGTGTCTCTTATCACGACATTGGCTTCGTGGTTCAAGAAAAGACTCAAGCCGTCACAATTGCTGGAGCCGACCGTTGCCCAACTGTCGTCAACGACGGCCACTTTTCCATGCAACTGGGTTTTGCGATACTCGTAGACTTTGACGCCGTCTTTCAGCAATTCGGGGTAAAAGGACTGGGCCACTGAATCTTGCACCCAGAATTCGCCACACCCGATCAGCACAATCACTTCCACTCCTCTGGAAGCGGCTGACGCCAAAGCGTTTCTGAACCGCTTCCCGGGGGCAAAATAAGGCGTGGCCAGTATAATTCGCTGGCGAGCCGTTCCCATCGCCTTCAGATAGGCTCGCTGGATGGTCCGGCGGTTTCGAAAATTGTCCCGGACGATAAAACCGGCCAGTGCCGTGCGCGCATGTTTTCTCTTTTCCCTGCCATAAAGGGAGCGATACCGCCCCAGTCGTTCGCGCAAGGTCTGTTTACCGGTTTGTTCCCACAATCGGATGGCTTCCTGATAAATCATCAGCGCTAA
>DBGFLV010000118.1:0-5204 GCA_048528425.1 Oxalobacter sp.
CTCGCAAATCAGTAAAAGGTTATCAAAAATGAAAAAAGCAATTGTCACCGGTATTACCGGCCAGGACGGTGCCTATCTGGCAGAACTTCTTTTAAACAAGGGATACACTGTGTATGGCACGTATCGTCGTACCAGTTCGGTCAATTTCTGGAGAATTCAGGATCTGGGTATTTTTAAACATCCCGATCTGCATTTGGTCGAATATGATTTGACGGATCTGTCGGCTTCTATCCGTCTGTTGCAAAAGGCACAGCCGGATGAACTTTACAACCTGGCAGCGCAGAGTTTCGTTGGAGTTTCTTTTGAGCAACCGGTCACCACAGCCGAGATTACCGGCATAGGAGCGTTAAATCTTCTGGAAGCCATTCGGATCGTCAACCCTGCTATCCGTTACTATCAGGCCAGTACGTCAGAAATGTTCGGAAAGGTTCAGGAAGTGCCTCAAAAAGAGACGACACCGTTTTATCCGCGCAGTCCTTATGGTGTCGCAAAATTGTACGCTCACTGGATAACGGTCAATTATCGGGAAAGCTACGACATTTTTGCGTCCAGCGGGATTTTATTCAATCATGAGTCACCTTTACGCGGTAAAGAATTCGTGACCCGAAAAATCACGGACACCGTGGCAAAAATTAAGTTGGGCCAAGAAGACGTTCTGGAGTTAGGCAATTTGGATGCAAAACGGGATTGGGGGTTTGCGAAAGAATACGTTGAAGGCATGTGGCGTATGCTTCAGGCCGAAGAACCGGACACCTATGTGCTGGGAACGGGCAGGACGGTTCCTGTTCGGGATTTCGTGCAGATGGCTTTCAACGCGGCCGGTATGCGTCTCCGGTTTGAAGGAGAAGGGGAAAACGAATTCGGCGTCGATGAAAAGACTGGCAAGGTGCGTGTACGGGTTAATCCCAAATTCTTCAGACCGGCTGAAGTGGATTTACTGATCAGCGATCCGTCGAAGGCGAAAGAAAAGCTGGGATGGGTGGCAACCACTCCGGTAGAAGCGCTTTGTCAAATGATGGTCATGGAAGATCTGAAGAGAAATGAAAAAGGAATTTCGTTCTGACGTACCCAAGGCGTTAATAACCGGTTTTTCCGGTTTTACCGGACAGTACGTTGCCCGTGAGCTGGAACGGTCGGGATATCAGGTATTCGGGACGGTGACCGGTGGCGAGCGTCTTGCCGAAAAGGTGTTCGTGGCCGATTTGAATGATGTGGCGGCACTGAGCCGGGTTGTCGGGGCAATACAACCCGATGTGGTTATCCATTTGGCCGCCGTTTCTTTCGTCGCTCATGAGGATGCCGACGCTTTTTACCGGGTCAACGTGTCGGGAACACGTCATTTATTGGAAACACTGGCCAGGCAAGATAAAAAACCGAAGGCGGTTCTCTTGGCCAGCAGTGCCAACATTTATGGCAATACGGATAGTGGAACGATTGATGAATCGGTTGCGCCCGCTCCCGTAAACGATTATGCCGTCAGCAAGGTAGCGATGGAATATGTGGCCAGACTGTTTATGGACCGATTGCCGATTATGATTACCCGTCCTTTCAATTATTCCGGGGTCGGGCAGGCTTCCCGTTTTCTGCTGCCGAAGATTGTCGACCATTTTCGGGCTGGAAAGCGAACGATTGAGCTTGGAAATGTGGACGTCGCCCGTGATTTTTCCGACGTCAGGATGGTGGCACAGGCTTATCGTTTCTTGATTGAGAAGGCACCGGCCGGTGACGTTTTCAACATCTGTTCGGGCAAGGCATGGACACTGGAAGAGGTACTGGACATGATGGGCGAGATAGCCGGCTACCGCATTTCCGTTCGCGTCAATCCCGCTTTCGTCAGAAAAAACGAGGTGAAGTATCTGAAGGGATCGCCGGCGAAACTGAAAGCGGTCGTGCCGGAACTGATCGACATACCCCTGCAAGAAACATTGAAATGGATGTATGAATCAGGAGCGACAAATCCTTGAATGTCCTGCACATTTGTCGAACGTATTTTCCCGATCCTCCAGGAGGTGTTCAGGAAGCGATACGCCAGATCTGTCTGGCAGTCGCTCCTTATGGTGTGCGTTCCAGAGTTTTTGCTCTCTCTCCTGTTCCTGTCCCTGCCATTGTCGAACGGCCTGAAGCAGAAGTCGTGCGGGAACGATCTTTCTTTGCACCGGCATCGTGCGACATCGGCAGTCTTGCTTCTTTAAAACGCTACCGGGAACTGGCAGAGTGGGCGGACGTCGTTCATTTCCATTTTCCCTGGCCTTTTGGTGACGTTTACGATTTGCTCGTTCCGGTAAACAAGCCGAAGGTAATGACTTACCACTCCGATATCGTCCGTCAGAAATGGCTGGGCGCCTTGTACAAACCCTTAATGTTCAAGACATTAAAAAGGATGGATGCCATTGTGGCAACGTCACCTGCCTATGTCGAGACCAGTCCTGTTCTGTCCCGTATCGCTTCACAAAAAGTACGTGTTATTCCGTTGGGCATCGAAGACTGTGTCATGACTGATTCGGACTTGCCGGACGCGCCGGAGTTTCTGGCGAAGTGGGGCATTCACGAGCGGGATTTTGTTTTGTCTTTGGGCGTCTTGCGTTACTACAAAGGGCTTCATACGCTTATCGAGGCTGCCAGACAGGTGGAAGGGCTTGTTGTTATTGCCGGTTCCGGTCCTGAAGAAAGTCGGCTGCGGGAACAGGCAAGTTGTTTCGGGGTAAAAAACGTTGTTTTTACGAGACAGGTTTCAGAACGAGAAAAAGCGATATTGTTGAAAAATTGTACCGGATTAGTTTTTCCTTCCCATGCCCGTTCCGAAGCGTTTGGTATGGTACTTGTTGAAGCGTCTATGTATTCCAAACCGTTGATTTCATGTGAAATTGGAACGGGAACAACATTTGTCAATAAAGATGGTGTAACCGGCTACGTCGTACCGCCCGAATCACCGGATCAATTGGCAAAAGCCGTCAATTATTTATTCAGAAACAAGAAACAAACGAAAATGATGGGGCAAGCTGCACGTAAGCGTTACTTAGAACGGTTTTCAGGCGCGGCGTTGGGAAGAGCGTATGCCGATTTATACAGGCAATTGTGTATACTATAAAGGACGAGGTCGTAATCTCTTTTTTCTGGAACGGGAATGCAAGTTTGTATCGAGCGAATCATGGCACAGTCCGAAGTCAGCTTCGGTACCAGTGGGGCACGAGGGTTGGTCAAGAACATGACTGATACAGTCTGTTATGCCTATACAGAAGCGTTTATGAAAGTGACCAACAACAACCCCGGCAAAAATGGGTGTGTGGTGTTGGGACACGACTTGAGGCCCAGCAGTCCGCGTATCGCAAGTGCCTGTGCTTGTGCGATTGCCAATTCCGGCAAAGACATTGTTTATGCCGGTGCTTTGCCTACTCCGGCTTTGGCCTGGTATGCCAGAAAACTGAAGGCGACAGCCATTGCGGTTACCGGAAGCCACATTCCGTTCGACCGGAACGGTATCAAGTTTTACAGTATCAAGGGTGAGATTTCCAAAACCGATGAGCAGTCGATACGTTCGGCAACTATCAACATCCCCGAAAGAATTGACGGAGTGGCGTTACCTGTACCGGACAAGGAAGCCGGCGATTGTTACATCGACCGTTATGTCCAGTTCTTTGGCCAGAATTTCTTGTCGGGAATGCGTATTGCTGTCTATGAACACTCCAGTGTGGCCAGAGACATTTTAAAGACTATTCTAAGAGAATTGGGTGCTGAAGTCATTTCGCTAGGCAGAACGGACATGTTCGTTCCGATAGATACGGAAGCCGTGCGGCAGGAAGACGTCGAACAGGCTTCCCGCTGGGCAAAAGAATACGGCTTCGACGCCATTGTTTCAACGGATGGCGATGCGGACAGACCTTTGATCGGCGATGAGCGGGGACACTGGCTTCGCGGTGACATCGTCGGTATTTTATGCGCTCATTACCTGGGAGCTGACATCGTAGTGACCCCAGTCAGTTGTAACACGGCAGTGGAAAAAAGCGGTTTGTTCGGTCGGGTTGTCCGGACGAAAGTCGGCTCACCGTATGTCATTGCCGCGATGGAAGAGCAAGTAGGAATGCATCCGGGCAAAACAGTGGTAGGGTATGAAGCCAACGGTGGTTTTCTGCTCAACAGCAACATCGAATTGCATGGAAAGGTGCTTCATGCGCTGCCTACACGAGATGCGGTCTTGCCGATTCTGGCGCTTTTCAGTATGGCCCGGCAAAGAGGACTGCGGATTTCCCAATTGCAGTCTTTTTTACCCTCCCGCTTCACGGCAAGCAACCGGTTGCAGAATTTTTCCCGTGAAAACAGTCTTCATCTCATCGAGTTTTTTCGAAACAATATTTCCGAAGCGCAAAAATGGCTGGCGCCTTCTTCCGGGCGTGCGGTAACCGTTAACGAGACAGATGGATTCCGGATTGTTTTTGAAAACAGGGACATCGTTCACCTTCGTCCTTCGGGCAACGCGCCCGAATTGCGCTGTTACGCCGAATCCGATTCACCGGATAAGGCTGAATTGTTGTGCGAAAGCTGTTTACAGCAGATGAAAGAGTTTCCTACTTTTTCGGCCTTGTCGGTATCGTAATCGTTTACCTTTCTTTTTCGGGTTTTGGTTTTCCATTTCTCCCGTACGCTGACGAACCGTTTGAGTCTGACTGAATTTACCGTGAAATGAAAAGGGCATTCGATTTACTTTTAGCATTGATCAGTTTGCCTTTTTTACTGGTACTCATGTTCCCGATTTATCTGCTCGTCAAATTGACGTCGAGAGGAAGTGCCATTTATTGGTCTGATCGGATGGGAAAAGACAATGTTCCCTTTCGAATGCCTAAGTTCCGTACCATGAAGATGTCCACGCCGGAAGTCGCTGCCCATGATCTGGTTTGTCCCGAGCAGTTTTTGACACCAGTCGGTTCGTTTCTCCGAAAGTCCAGTCTGGATGAACTTCCGCAAATCTGGAGTATTTTAAAAGGAGACATGAGTTTTGTCGGTCCCCGGCCCGTGTTGACCTGTGAAAAAAGCTTAATCGAGCTGCGTACGCGGCATGGCGTGCATAAAGTGGTGCCGGGGCTGACCGGCCTTGCCCAGATTAACGGCCGTACCGAAATCAATTCACGCCAAAAGTTGGTTTACGACGTGGAATACGCTCAAAAACAATCTCTGCTTTTGGACATGAAAATCATTTTTCGAACGTTTTT
>DBGFLV010000119.1:0-6419 GCA_048528425.1 Oxalobacter sp.
TTTCTTTTTTTTCACCTGAAAAAAGTAATTTGCGTCGCCTCTTGCTATCATGTCTTTTTTATGATGCCGGATTTTGTGCTTTATGTTGAATTTTCTATTGCAGTTTCTAGGGAAAAATCGCCGGAACATCCAGCCTGTGCCTATTAAGGAAAAGCAGTCTTCCGATGTGCAAGCGGCTAAACAGGAAGCAATGGAAAGGGCCGGTTTGTTGCCTGATGACGAATCAGCCGTGGTGGATTTCGTATTGCAATGCCGGTTCGCCGACGCCCGTTACGTCGCGGCCCAGAAAGTGCACACCGTGTCAGGCATGGAACGCGTCAAGGCCGCCATGCTGAAAACCGACCGTCGTGTTTACAGGATGATGCAAGCACGCTTAAACGAAAAGGCTCATACCGAAACCGTTTTGTGCCAGGTTCGTCACTGTATCGACGAGGCGTCCGGTTTGGCGGCGGATGCCGCTTTAACGCCCAACCGGGTGGCCGATCTGGATCGTGAATGGGAGGCGATTCCGGCAACCGATCTGGCCAATTTGCCTGATCCGTTGAAAAGGAAGTACGCTTTTTTGCGTTCCCAACTGGAAGAGCGCTTGTCCAATCAGTTGCTTTTGCAACGCAAAGTCCGAGCAGCCCGTGCCGAATTGATGGAAATCGGAAAAAATCGGACGCTGGAACCCGGTGAACGTACCGGTCTTTTAACGGATTTCGCGATCAAACTTGCCGAGTGGAAAGCCTCACCCGAAAGACTTTCGCTTCCCCGCGGCTTGCTGCCTGAGCTTGAAACGGTCCTGAAAACCCTACAAGACACCGAAGAAGAATACCGTAGGGAATTCGACGGGGTCAGCGAACGCATACGTTATCTTGAAGAATGGGAAAAACTCGAAGCGTCTGCCGTCCATCGCGCCGAAATCGAACGTATTTGGGAAAAACTGCCGCGTGTTCATGACACAAAACGGATGCAAGAGCTGGAAGAACGTTTCAGTCGGTTTTTATCCGGCGCCCAAACCGATGTTTCCGATACAGCGGCGCGAGACTTTGAACCGGAGCGATTTTCTAAAGAAACACGCTTGCAGTTCGACCGTCATTTGCAGGGATTGGCACAAGCCGTGGCGTCGGGAGCGGTGCAGGATGCCGCTTTGCATGAAGAAGCCTTGCGCCAGCCTGTTTTCGCCAAACTGGAACTGACGGAAGAGCAAGTGGAAAAATTGAACCGTTTGCGCAGTGAAACCCGTCGTCTGAAAGGATGGGCGAAATGGAGTGAGGAGCTCTCACGTGAGAAGCTGATCCGTTGGGTAGAAGAGCTGGACAGCGCGACAGGGCGTGTTGACGAGTTGGCGGCCACGGTCGTCAAAGCGCGCGAAGAATGGAAAGCGCTCAATGCTGTTTCGGGTATGGCGAGTCGGGAACAGTGGATTCGGTTTGACACAGCCTGCAATCGTGCCTATGAACCGGTTGTGGAACACATGCGGGAACAGGCCGAAGCGAAAGAAAAAAACGTCCGTCATGCCGAAGCTCTGATTGAGAAGGTCAGGGTGTTTGCCGAAGCGTTCGAGTGTGCGTCGGCAAAGTCGCTCGAGCGTGGCGAACCGGTGAACTGGAAAGAACTGATCAATTTCTATCGCCAGATTTCTAAAGACTGGCGCCAGTTGGGACTGGTGGGACGCCATGAAAAGAAAAAACTGGACGAAGCCTTTTCAGCGGCTATACGACCGATCAGAAACCGATTGTATGAACAGACACAGCTTGAAATCAGCAAGCGGGAAAAGCTGATTGACGAAGTCGGCCTTATCGTTCCCAACCAAAAAGAGGCCGGAAAACGGCTTCGGGCGATACAGCAACAATGGCAGACTTGTGCGAAAGCGTTTCCTCTGGACAATCGGGAAGATAAAAAATTGTGGGATCGCTTTCGCGAAGCGTGTGAACGGCTTCATGCCGGACGCACGGAAAAGTACCGGGAAGCCGATTCCGAAAGACTTCAGCACTTAAAGCAGAAAGAGGCGGTTTGTGCGGAATTGGAAACACTGGTGACGATGGAAGAATCGAGCGAGACAGAACGACGGCTGGATGAATTGCTGAACCGATGGGACAATGCAGGGAGCGTTCCACGGGAAGCCGAGGCGGTGTTGCAAGAACGGTTGGACGCAGCAGTCTGTGCTTGCCGGGAAAGCATACGCAAGCTGAAGCAGGAAGAAGCAGGTGAGGCATTGAGCGTCCTGTGCGAGAAGCTAACGTTGTGCCATCGGGTAGAAGAACAGCTCGCCAGTTTTTGCCGTGATACGGAAGAGGCCGTGACCGGTTCCGTTTTCGAGGATCGTGAATACGAAACGGCCTGGGGAGCGTTGCCGTCGTTGTCTCACCCGATAGAAGCGGTCTTGTCCCACCGCTTTTATACGGGGTTGAAAGCGATAGCGGTCAGAAATCTGGCTTATGGAAAACGCCTGATCAACAACACTTCTCTCCTGAAGGAAAATCTGTTGCGTTTCGAGATTCTTTTCGGGCTTGATTCGCCGGCCTTTCTGAAAGAGGAGCGTCTGGAAAAACAGGTGGAAGTGCTCCAGGAAACACTGGGCGGCGGCCAACAGTTGACACCGGAGGAAGTCATCAGATATCTTCTCGAGTTCCCGGCACTGCCGGATGAAGAAGACGTAGAGCGGATAAAACGCCTGATCTTGAAGCTGAAAAAACCCGGCTAGGCCGGGTTTTTTCATAGGAACGCGCGTCAGTGCCGAAAAGGTTTTTCCGGCGTACTTGTGTTGGGTTCGGTAAAGAGCGCACCGGAGTCGACCGCGTCAAACCGGTAAGACTGTCCGCAAAAGTCACAGTTGATTTCCAAAGCACCCTGTTCGCGAAGCGCCTGTTCCACTTCTTCTTTCCCCAACATTTTCAACATGTTGCCCACTTTTTCACGACTGCACGTACACCGAAAATCAAGCGGCCTAGAATCGAACACAAGCAGCTCTTCTTCCCAGAAAAGACGGTGCCGTAAAGTATCAATACCGGTTTCAAGCATTTCGTCGGGCTTGAGTGTGGAGGCCAGAGTAAGAATGTGCTCCCACGCATTTTCCGGTTTGTTTCCTTTTTCGTCCGGTTCACCCGTTTCACCGGATAGCGGCATCTTCTGAAGAAGCAATCCCCGGATTACGTGCGCATCGGCCGCCAGCCAGAGACGGGTGTCTAATTGCTCGGACTGTTTCATGTAATTTTCGATAACCCCTGAAAGAGAATGGCCTTCGAGCGAAACAATTCCCTGGTAAGGTTGTTGCCCCGGTACTTTGTCGTGCGGATCGAGCGTGATGACGAAACGCCCTTTTCCATGAGCGTGGATCAGACTTCTGAAGGAATCAGTGTCCTGGATTTCGGCATCCGGTTCCAGTTTGGCGGTAGCCCGGATATTCAGTGAAGCGTCGCACTCCACGACCAAAAGACGGACAGGGCCGTCTCCCTTCACCTGCATGATCAGTGAACCGTCGAATTTGATGTTGCCACTTAACAGGACGGCAGCCGCGATCATTTCCCCCAGTAATCGGGTAACGGGCAGCGGATAGGTGTGGTGAGACTGGATCTGTTGCCACACATCGGTCAATTCAACGAATTCGCCCCGGACAGGTGCGTGTTGAAAAAGAAATTTCTGGAGTTGGTCTGTCATCGTCAGTTCCCTAAAGAGTGAAGTTCGGATTTTATCGCGTCAAGACTTTTATTTTGCCGGAAGGGGCCGATCCGTTGATTTTTCTCCATGGGTTTTCATCGTCGCTTCCGAGCGGGCGATTTCAACCAGGGTGTCGATGAAGCGTTGTTTGTTCCAGACGTAGTGATTGGCAGCGCGTGGCATTCTGATCGCTTTCTCTTCATCCATCGTTTTGGCCACACGGGCCGGTACACCCAGCAGGACAACGCCGGAACCGAACGTCTTGTTTTCAGCGATTAAGGAGCCGGCACCGACAAGACAGTTCTCGCCGATGACGGAACCATTCAAAACGGTGGCACGGATGCCGATCAGGGTGCCGTCCCCGACCGTACAACCGTGCAGCATAGCCAGATGGCCTATCGTGACGTTTTTTCCGAGTACAAGCGGATATCCCGGATCGGCGTGCAAAACGGAACCGTCCTGAACGTTACTGTTTTCACCGATCACAATCTGGTCATTATCGGCCCGAATCGTGACGTTATACCAGACGGATGCGTGTGCCTCGATGACGACGTTACCGATGACGGTCGCATTTTCTGCAATGTAAGCGGTCGGATGAATTTGTGGAGTGTGGTTTCCGAGTCGGTAAATGGGCATGGTTCTTTTTGAAAAGGCAATAATATTTTCCTCTATTTTAACGCTGAAGTCGTCGTTACCTCAGTGTGGAGGCCAAAAAGGTCAGGCTCCGCGGAAGGAAAGAGCGTAACGGTTCATTTTGGAGAAGAACGGGAAGTTGGTATGCTTCATTTGATTATAATATTCCGTTTGACGTTCGTTATGGTTTTATCCAATGAAAGTTTCCCGTACCGATTATTTAAAAACACGTGATCTGCGCCTGTGTGTCCGCCATTGGGGAGATGAAGCGGCACCGAAGCTGTTCATGGTGCATGGATGGATGGATATTTCGGCTTCGTTCCAATTCGTTGTGGACGCCTTGAAGCGGGACTGGCACGTCATCGCACCGGACATGCGCGGTTTCGGCCATTCGGATTGGGCACCGGGTGGTTATTGGTTTCCCGATTATCTGGCCGATCTGGAAGCGCTTTTAGACCATTATTCTCCTGATGAACCGGTTACGCTGGTGGGGCACAGTCTGGGTGGTAACATCACGAGTGTTTATGCCGGTGTTCGGCCTTCCAGAGTGGCTCGGCTAGTCAGTTTGGAAGGGTACGGTATTGTTGAAAACCGGCCCGACATGGCACCCGACCGCCTGGAAAGGTGGCTGGATTCGCAAAAGGAACCGGAACGCTTACGCCCCTATCCCGACAAGGAAGCGGTCGTTACCCGGCTGCAAAAAAACAATCCCCGGCTGACGCGTGAGCGGGCGCTTTTTCTGGCCGACTACTGGACGCAACCCCATGAGCGGGGAGAACGCGTCATCTTGGCCGATCCAAGACACAAGTCGCTTCCAGTATTGTCCAGATTGGACGAAATTCTGTCTTGCTGGAGCCGGATAACAGCCCGGGTACTCTTTGTAGAAGGGGAACATTCCCTTTTAGGAATTCGAATGAAAGACCAGGAGAAGGCCCAGGAAGAAATCAAACGCCGCGCTTCCTACATCCGCGACGTTCGTATCGCCCTGGTCAAAGGGGCGGGACACATGTTGCAACACGACCAGCCGGAAGCGGTGGCAGCGTTGATCGAGGAATTTCTGGTATGAATTTCCCGTGCCGTTGTCGGCAATCGTGACTCATTCATCGTACAATACCGTTTTATGAGATGGTTTACAGGGAATGATGCTGAATTTTGATCTGCACTCGCATTCGAATGTATCGGACGGTGTGTTGTCGCCTTCCGGTCTGGTCAGGCGTGCCCATGCCAACGGGGTGAAAGTGTTGGCGTTGACGGATCACGATGAAGTGGCAGGGATTGGCGAGGCGAAAAAAACGGCTTCCGAACTGGGCGTCCAGTTGGTGGCCGGCGTCGAAATTTCCATTACCTGGGCAAATACCTCGATCCACATCGTCGGTTTGAACGTGGATGAAAACGATTCTGTGCTGATCGACAGACTGCGCAGAAACCGCTCGGGACGGATGGAACGGGCGCGGAGAATGGGTGAGCGGTTTTCTGAACTCGGCATAGAAGGGGCATACGAAGGCGCTCTGAAATACGTGACCAATCCCAATCTGATTTCGCGTAAGCATTTCGCCCGTTTCCTGGTGGAATCCGGTATTTGTCCGACCATTTCCAGCGCTTTTGAACGATTTCTGCGCGACGGTGGTCCTGCTTATGTCCGTCATCAGTGGGCGACCCTGACAGAGGCTGTGGAGTGGATCCTGGCGTCAGGAGGAACGGCTGTTGTCGCTCATCCGGGAAGGTACCCATTGAAAAAAGTCGCCCTTGAGGCTTTTTTCGACGAATTCAGACAGCTGGGCGGAACGGCCGTCGAAGTGGTCACAGGCAGTCACACGCCCGATCAATACCGCTCTTTTGCCGCTTTGGCAAACCGTTACGGTTTTCTGGCTTCAGCCGGTTCGGATTTTCACGCTCCGGAAGAATCCCCCATTGATGTAGGGGGTTTGCCCGATTTCCCGTCACCTGTGACACCGGTTTGGCAAAACTGGTCGTAAAAACGGTTCTTTCACATTTTGTTACGGTTCGGGAACGAAAAAAGCGGCACGATCTCTCGTTTGCCGGTATATTCCATCATTTCATGCAAAAAATTAATTAACGCGTTCTTTTTTGATGCCATTATTTCGGTACAGTGCCTTGAATTTTTTCAAACCGGACTTATTTTC
>DBGFLV010000120.1:0-2256 GCA_048528425.1 Oxalobacter sp.
ACCGTTTTGGCGGGAGAGCAGCTGATCCAGCCGGCGTTCCTTGTGAAACCGGGCGATCAGAAATTCCTGGGAGTGGTAACAGGCAATTCGGGCGTGGGGCAGTTCGCTCGCCAGATAACGGGCCAGATCGATGGCAGTCCCGACGTTGGCGACCCGAACGAGGCCAAATGAGACGGATTTTCCCGAATCGTTCAGTGGCCAGCGGTGGTGCCGGTGCAATCCGGTAACCGCTTCTGCAACCGCGGTAAACCAGCCTGCCCGGGTTTGGGACGTTACCGGCTGAAGCCGGGCGATCCGGTAAGGCGGTTTTCGGGCAACGCTTTCGGCTATGGCGTTCAAACGGGTTTCGTAGCGCTTGGCGAAGTCGTCATCCTCATGACGGATGTACTCGACGTCCGGTGACAAGTCGTCGTCAATCAATGCACGGATGAATCCGATGGGTGATGCGTCTTTTTCTTCCTTTTCCGGAGAAGCGGTCTGATGCGATTCGAGACAGTCCAGCATGGCCAGCCCGGAACGGTACGCTCGTTCGATCGCGGTGGCGACCGGAGGCGACAAGGTTGCCGAGGAACAGATGACGTTGCGCCGAAACAGCGCACTTAACTGCACCAGCCGCAACACGGCGACCAGCGCATCCGGCTCGTAACCGTCGATTTCGTCCAGAATGAGATCGGAACTCATCAGTCGCATAACGGCTTTGACGTGGTGCCCCTGTTTACCCGGCGTTCCGGCTTCGATCAGAAAGTCAATCGTCGACACCAGGAGTGGCGCACCCAGCAGTAATTGTTCGGTTTCGGTTTCCAGATAGGCGGCCATCCATTCCGGTACGGTATGAGGCGAACCGAAACAGTCGAAATCGCTTTCAGGCGGGTTTTCGTCGGGATCAGTATAGTCGTCGTGTTCGTTTGACAGCAGGGAATTGTCAGCTGTACTGTCAAACAAGTGCTGCGTCGTTTTGTCACCGATGACGGTCGCCAGTTCGTCGGGGCCGATTCCCAGTCCGGAGGACAGAGCCCGCCCGGTTTGCAAGGTGAGCGTCCTCAGATTCAAGGCGATGGCCAGACGTGGACGGGGGTCACGCGAGACACAACAGGCCGCCCGGACGTTCATCCGGGTTTTTCCCGAGCCGGTACCGGCCATGTTCAGTACCAGGACGGGACAATCCGGAAATTGTCGATGTATTTCTTCCAGTGCGGCAGCACAGCGGTTTTGCCAGACAAACCGGCCGTTCGGATCGGCAGGGGCAAGGATTTGGTCGACGCTTTCTTCGGAGAGACCCGACAGATCCGGAGAAAACAACCTTTGTTGCGACAATGCCGTTAATTGGGCCATGTGCCAGACAGTCTGGGCCGCCAGTTTTCCGACTTGACGCAAGTGGTCGTTTAACAACTGTTTTAACGGACGACCGGATTTGTACCGTTCTGTATTGGCGTAGAGGGCATTCTTCTTTCGGGGGAGAAGAGGTTCGTGGCGACCGGACACGGTCTGGTCGGCGAAAATCAGGGCGGGACGCGCATAGGCCAAAACGGCGCGCCAGAAAAGCGTATTCGAGGAATCGTGTTTTTCAAGGAGTTTCGCTTCCAGTTTCCAGTAATCCTCCAGAATGGTCGCGTCCAGCTCGCCGGCAGCCGTGATTTGTGCTGCCGAGGGAGAAGGCGTACGAACGTGACGAGCGGCAGTCGGCAGGGTCGGCTCGGAAGAATGAAGGTTTTCTTCACTTCGCAACAAGCCGTGATGGCTCATGATCAGAAAGTCGATCGCTTCGGTCACGGAAGAGACCGACTCGTCGCTGTCCGGGCCGACTGTCCGGTCTGCGAAAGTGACCTCACTGATACGGGTTTTCAAGGCTTCCCAGCTGCGCGACCAGTCGCGACCGTTTCTCCGGAGGGCTTGCAACAGTTTCACCGACATCCATTCGTGTCGAATCTCGTCCTTCGGCGGGAAGTTCCCTCTTAATTTACCCTGGAAGCGCGGAGTGTTTTTTCCGATGTCGTGAACCAGTCCTGCGGCCTGCGCCAGTAGAGAGGCCGTACAGACCCACGGAGTGGTAAAAGAAGCGGTACGGATTTGTCGAGTGTACGTCCCGCCCGGAAAGTGACCGTCGGGGCCGAAGGTAGAACGGGAACCGACCGTCCAGAGCAACTTCATGCGGCGGTAGCCGTCGTTACGATAACAGGCAACCGCGGTTTGCCGGGTCGCCGTCCGTTTCAGCGCTGCCCGCAACTCGTGCAAGCCTTCTTGTGTCATGGGCGTGGC
>DBGFLV010000121.1:0-3283 GCA_048528425.1 Oxalobacter sp.
CCCCTCTAACGGAGCAGCGATTTAGGCTTGCGTCACCCGTGAAAAATGAGTTTAAAAAACCGCCCGGGGTGAATTTTGGCGTTGCCTACGGCACAGGGTAAATAGAGTTGCTCCTGAAAGCGCTTGCTTGAGATAGGATGTTGACGTCTGATGGCCAGAAGCGACGTTTCCCGAATGAAAATGCGCCTGCAAAACCGATGACCTTCAAGAGAATCGACCGTTTGATGATCTGTGCAAGCAGAGGAGTACAGACGGATCATTCTTCCGGCACATTCATTCACGACAGGATGTTGAAAAACCGGTTTGTACTCCAATTGGCTTTTCATCCCCATTGAATTGGGCCAGTACGATCTCTTTCAAAGTCTGCATAAAGAAGACGGAGTGTCCGGGCTGCCACGGATGAAAAAGATTCGTCAGGGAAGGTGCGTCGCTGTGGAATAACAGCAAGATAGCTCCGGACAGAGCCGGCTTGTTGTGCTTTCCGTAGAAACGCTCTCTTTGAAATAACAGTCATTCAGAGTAAAGGCCACGCTTTCGTTTTTTTCTGCAAAGAATGGCCTCCTGTCGGCTAATCTCTTCCAAAAACGTCGCGTGTAAAAATTTTGTGGGCGACATCGTGAAGCTCGTCTGTCGCTCTGTTGGCAATGATCACGTCTGCCTGGCGCTTGAACTGGTCTAAATCATTGACGATTTTCGCATTGGAATAACCTTGTCCGTCAAACATGGGTTCGTAAATGATGACTTCGATCCCTTTTTCTTGAACCATCTCGATCATGTTATGGATCGCCGATTCCCGGAAATTATCCGATCCTGCCTTCATGATCAAACGGTAAATACCGACAATGGAAGGGTTGGTACGGATGAGCAGGTCCGCCAGGAACTGTTTTCGTGTGGTGTTGGATTGAACAATGGCTTCGATGAGGTTTTGAGGAATACCACGGTAATTGGCCAGCAACTGTTTTGTATCTTTGGGAAGACAGTATCCGCCGTAACCGAAAGACGGGTTGTTGTAATAATGACCGATCCGGGGATCCAGACTGACTCCGTCAATAATCTGACGTGTGTTCAAACCGTGTGCGATAGCGTAAGTGTCGAGTTCATTAAAATAAGCCACTCGCATCGCCAGATAGGTATTGGAGAAGAGCTTGATCGCTTCAGCTTCTGTAGAATCGGTGAAAAGAACCGGTATGTCTTTCTTGATGGCGCCTTCTTTCAGCAAATCGGCGAAGGTGGCGGCACGGGCCGACTGTTCTCCGACAATGATGCGCGACGGGTAGAGATTGTCGAACAAGGCGTGGCCTTCTCGTAAAAATTCCGGGGAAAACAAAATGTTTTCATGACGGAGTTTGTTTTTCAGCGATTTCGTGTAGCCGACGGGAACGGTCGACTTGATAACGACGGTGGCTTCAGGGTTGATGGCGATCACGTCTTTCAAAACGCTTTCGATTGATGAGGTGTCGAAGTAGTTAGTCGCTGGGTCGTAGTTGGTCGGAGTGGCGACGACAATAAACTCGGCATTGGCGTAAGCGTCATATTTGTCGAGCGTAGCCCTGAAATTCAAGTGGTCCTTTTTCAGGTATTCTTCGATTTCCTGGTCCTTGATGGGTGATTGCCGACGATTCAACATGGCAATCTTTTCCGGAAGAATATCTAACGCAACGACCTCATGATGTTGTGAAAATAAGAGAGCGTTTGATAATCCCACGTATCCTGTTCCGGCTATTGCAATTTTTTTTCCCATTTTGTTTTCGCTCGTTAATAGTAGAAAGTGGACAGAAGTGTCAAAATTTCCGACTGTTCTCTTCACAGTAAAAGCACGGAGTACTCCGGTTTTATTGGTTCAGAACGGGACAGTCAACGGTTTGACTCTCGCGCGTGTACCCGGTAAACGTGTTCTTGTAACCACGCTTTCCATACGGCTGCCCGACGTTTTTTATCGTAGTTCAGGAGATATCGACCTCCACATCACCCTATGGCTGAATGTCTTACTGTCAATCAATACGATTATCCCAAGAGTTCAAAGGTTTGCCTTTTTTGTCGAGAAAACGTCGTGACAGTTTGACCGGAAATTTAAAGGCAGGCCATGTATGAAGAATGGTATCGTTGGCATTGGACCTTCTTGCAAGGGGGAACGCTTTTCCCTGTTTTTGTGTTGAGTTAACCAATTTCAATGACCGTTCCTAAATCCGGTTAGCGGTAAACGCGTGTGCACCGTTTTGCTCTGCTCTTTTTTGCGACCCGATGTCCGGAACAATCGGAACAGTTAACGGTTTGACGCCCCGATCGTGCGCCCAGAAAATGTATTCCTGAAGCCAGGTTATTTGCAAAAAGCCGTTTTTCTTTATTTCATCGTAACCGAGCGGTATGTCAATTTCGATGTAACTGTGCGGTTTGATGTCGGCAGGCAAAGGGAATCGGCTGTTCCAGTTGCCGGACGGTTCATCCTCTGCATCGACAGTACGCCAAGACAACAGAACAGGCGTGTTGGTAAACGATAAGGCATGAACAGGAGTATCGTTCCGGTTCTCCATTTTGACCCGTAAAAATACTTTTCCCTGATCTTGTTTCCATCCTATGAAATGCAGTGTCACGTTACGGGTCTGTTCGAGGGTAAGAGGTGGTTCGTCAAAGGCGGGACTGGACTGGCTGCAATCTTCCAGACCGACCGTCACGACCTCATCCATCATCTGCTTATAAAGTGCCTTGTCTTCTTTTTTGTCAATAAAAGCAAGGTAACTCATGATTCTTTTGGGCACGGTCGTGCATTTATTGTAGATCCGATGGTAATTAGGAGGGGCGTAACCCGTGTAGCCGTTATATGTCTTGTAACCCCTTTTTAACGCTATCCACATGACGTCAATTTCATCAGCATAAGGCGGTCCCTTCTCCTGAGAGACGAAAATGACCGATCCCGGTGGAACGTCCTTGGGAATTCGTTGGTCTACCCTGTCCAGTCTGGCCTTCCACTCTTCTTTTGTACTGGTATAGATTTCGGTCGTCGACAGTTCGACGATCAACAAAAGTATTAAAGAGTACATTAAAACAGAAAAGAAGCGTTTTTTTCTCGACAACAGAAAATCGGTACCGGTTGCAGCCAGGTAGGCTACCGGAAACAGCAAAACCAGGACGACTCTTGTCATGGCACGGATGGCCGAGGCCAGCGGCAATGTCGAAAAAAGAATCCACAAACTTCGTCCATTAATCGACACGGTCACGATCACAATTTCGATCATCGCGACAGTAAGAAGTATAAGACCGATTTTTCTTTTATTCCCCCATATGA
>DBGFLV010000122.1:0-1645 GCA_048528425.1 Oxalobacter sp.
TTCCATCAAACGTCCGAAACTTGAGTTTGTTTGAATGGCAGACATGCCAAACCGGATAACATGTGACACAATTCACCTCTTGAAAAAGGAAGTACCGGTTAAGAAGCCGGTCGTCAACATTATGCTCGTACACCCGTTACCGAATCCGGTGGCCTTTTCCGTGGGCCCACTTGCCGTCCATTGGTATGGCCTCATGTATTTACTGGCATTTGTCCTGTTTATTGTCCTGGGCAGAATCCGTCTGAAGCAACCTCACATTGCACAAGCAGGCTGGGTCAAGAAAGATTTGGACGACATGCTCTTTTACGGGGTTCTCGGGGTTATTATCGGAGGGCGTCTGGGAGAAGTGCTGTTTTACAATCCCGCTTACTTCCTGGCCCATCCCCTGCAAATCTTTGCCGTATGGCACGGCGGCATGTCATACCACGGCGGATTTATCGGTGTCATCGTCGCTACCTGGCTCTGGAGCTATCGTCACAAAAAAAACATTGTGGCCACACTGGACTTCGTGGCTCCCCTGATACCGCTCGGCTACGCCGCAGGCCGGATCGGCAATTTCATCAACGCTGAGTTACCCGGGCGCATCGCTGATCCGTCCCTGCCGTGGGCTATGATCTGGCCGAACGTCGACATGCTTCCACGCCATCCGTCCCCGATTTACCAGGCACTGATCGATGGAGTACTGATGTTCGTCATTCTGTGGATTTATGCCAGAAAAGAACGACCTTTGGGTGCCGTCAGTGCCATGTACGCTTTTCTGTACGGCTCGGCGCGTTTCTTCACTGAATATTTCCGGGTTCCGGATTACGAAGTGTCTTTCCTGGGTTTTACCGTTTCGGCAGGACAAATGCTGTCCTTGCCGATGATAATCCTGGGATTGCTGGCCCTGTACCTGATTTACGCACACGCCAGAAAAAAGAAACAGTTGCTGCAATAAACAACTGTTTCATCAAAAAGAAGACTCATCCGGTTTTTTCCAATTCATCACGCTTCGGACAACGTCGCCCGAAAAACCCTTTTGCAGCATAAAACGGATCTGTCTGGCTTTTTCTTGCACGTTGTCCGGTTTGTTGCCGTACTTTTTTTGCCAAAGGTGCAAAGCCCGTTCAAACTCGTCTTCTTTCATTGTAGCGGCAGCCTGACGTAACAAAGATTCATCGACGTCATGCCGCTGTAACTCGCGGAGTACGCGTCCACTCCCATAGCGGACAGAACGGCGCCGGACATAACTCTCGACAAAACGCTTTTCCGAAAGAAATCCGTTTGCCTTCAGCCACTGCATCAATCCGTCCAGATCGTCTCCCTCTTCCTGATAGGGAGCCAGCTTGGCGGCGAGCTCCCTGGGACTGTATTCTCGAAGAGACAAGTAGGCCAACGCACGCGCCTTTAACGTCTTTTTCTGTTTCATGAGGGCTTGTCTTCACTCCGAAAACGACAGCGGCGAAACATTCGACGGCTTATTCGCCGTCGCCAACGGCTTCTTTTTCTTCAGGCAACGGCGGCAATTCCTTGACACCGTACTGGGCACGAATTTTGTTTTCGATTTCCCGCGCCATTTTGGGATGTGCCTGCAAATAATTACGGGCATTGTCTTTTCCCTGTCCGATCCGTTCCCCGTTGTAGCTGTACCAGGAACCGGCCTTTT
>DBGFLV010000123.1:0-1526 GCA_048528425.1 Oxalobacter sp.
TAAAAACCTCCACATTCCGGATGAAACAGCCCAAATAAACAGAAAAAACCGTCTGTCATACGACCGTCTACCGGTCAGGCACCGGGCCACCGGATAAAAAACCGGCTTCAACGCCACCCGATTCCGAGAACGTTCCTGGATCGGCTGCCGGTATCGCCTTGACCGGGCCGTTTCTCTACCGGATCGCGATCATCCGGAGGCACACCCCATC
Organism: Oxalobacter sp.; assembly: GCA_048528425.1. GTDB lineage: Bacteria > Pseudomonadota > Gammaproteobacteria > Burkholderiales > Burkholderiaceae_D > Oxalobacter. The sequence continues at coordinate 212 of DBGFLV010000123.1, forward strand.
AGAAACAAGACGTTTCTGTCGCCCGGCAAAAGCCGTTCCTGTACCGCGCACTTTTCCCTGCCGGAGCGATCCGTCGGAACGTCCTTTTGCGGTTACCTCACGTTGCTGTGCCTTTCAGTACCCATTTGCCGGAGCGATTCGCCAGAATGAAGCGGGCGTTTTGCCACACGTCACCGTTTCGGGACAACAGAACGCTTTCGCTTTCACCGGGCAAAAACAGTTCCGCCTGATGACGGTTGTCTGAAAACACCACGTAAGACGCCATGCCGGGTCGGGAATCGACCGTATTGACGACGGGAATACCGGCTTCAAAAATCCGCAAACACGTCTGTTTCACCTGACTGAACGTGTAACCGGCCGCGGTCAGGCAACCGTGTCCGTCTTTTGTTCCCCCCACCGGGGTTTTGTCCGCAACGGCACAGGACGCCATAACGCCCGTCATCATTAAAATAACCCCTGCTTTTACCGTCATGCTTCTCTCCTTTGGCCGAAAACGACCGGAAAACCGTTTTCCACGGTGCAGCCCGATCCGGACCAGTTTACCGCGTCTGTCGGAAGCCCGGTGCCGAAAGCGTCAAGGCGCGGTACGCCTCACCTCGTTCAAAGCGGCGTGCCCGATGCGAAACGGCCTGTGTCAGCCGCTACTCCGCTGCCCGGCCTGAAGTCATTTTTATGCTTTCACCGTTTTCAGTCACCACATCCGTGGTAACGAACCCCATCGGCACGCCCTCTTTTCCTTACTCTCCGTTCGCGAACACCCAACCACCGCATTCCCTGTATCTCGGCTTGTCGAATAAAAGCCGACCGTCCCCGAAACCCGTCAACGCCCATTGCCGAGACAAACCGCCTGCCGACAACGTCCCTACCGAAAACAGTGGTTGCCTTCCCTTTGCCGAATCCGGCCCTCCTCTTTTCAACGGATTCAATCATCTTTTCACTTTCCCGGAAAATCCCCCTTTCTGCTGTCGGCACCGCACCTTGCTCCCCTTTCAGTCTTTCCTGTCCTGCTCCCCTGCAAAACGCCCCACCGGTCCCAGAACAGGCGAAAACAGGCCTTTCCGAATCGTCCGTCCAGGTCATCCCTTTCCGTCCTCTCCCTCCCCTCTGATCAGCAAACTTCCTCTGTGCAACACTGGGTACGAACCGAACGACACAGCAAATCCGATCTGTCATGTCCTTTCGTTTCTGTGTACAGACCGAGTGTGGTAAAAACGCCAACGAAAGAAAAAGAAAAAAACGGGGCGTTATTGTGCCCTTTTTCAGTCCCTTCTTTTCCGTTGCTTGTCGGGGGCTTCCTCCTCCGCAACCGGCTTCC
>DBGFLV010000124.1:0-5373 GCA_048528425.1 Oxalobacter sp.
GCACAAGAAGTTCGCGCCGGTAACGTCGTTATGGTCAACAATGAACCGATGGTAGTGTTGAAGTCCGAATATTCCAAGTCGGGCCGCAATTCCTCTGTTTGCAAGATGAAAATGAAGAATCTGTTGACCGGTTCCAATATGGAAGCGGTTTATCGCGCGGATGACAAATTCGACGTGATCGTGCTGGACAAGAAAGAAGTAACGTATTCTTACTTTGCCGATCCGCACTATGTATTGATGGATGCTGACTATAACCAGTATGAAGTCGATGCTGAAAATATGGGGGATGCCTTAAATTACATTGAAGACGGGATGCCTTGCGAAGTGGTTTTCTACAACGGCAGAGCCATTTCCGTGGAGTTGCCTAACACAGTTGTCCGCGAAGTGGTATACACCGAACCGGCTGTCAAGGGAGACACGTCTTCCGGCAAGGTCATGAAGCCAGCGAAGCTAGCAACCGGATTTGTCGTCCAGGTTCCGCTATTTGTCGATACGGGAGACAAGATCGAGATTGACACTCGTACCGGTGAATACCGCAGCCGTAGCAAATAACCCGGTTACCGCATAGGCAATCGGGCAAACCCGTGTTATGCTGGAACGGCACGCTTTGGCGTGCCGTTTTTTCGTGGAAACCGGTGGAAGGGGCCGGAAGGGGTTTTATAATCGCATTCTGCCGGAACAAGTCGATCATTTACAGCACAAGGAAGAAAAATGACCGTTCGCAGCATGACCGCTTATGCGACTACTTCGATTGAAACGGTAGCGGGGACGTTGACGATTGAACTGAAAAGCGTCAATTCCCGTTTTCTCGATTTGCAATTCAGAATGAATGATGAATTCCGGAATTATGAACCGTTTTTCCGGGAAATGATCATGCAAAACGTCAAACGGGGTAAAGTAGAGTGCCGCTTGTCTTTTGCTCGGGATGGACGCCATCCTTCGATGCTGACCTTGAACGGTGTGTTGCTGAAAGAGTTGACCCGGCTCCAGCATGAAGTCGTTGGGCACATTCCACAGGCACAGGTATTCTCGGTCAACGAGTTGTTGCGCTGGCCCGGTATAATTGAAGAAGTCGCTCCCGATCAAGAAACGCTCGAGCAACAGGTGAAACAGGCCATGAACGCGACAATCGCCACTTTTACGGCAGAGCGCGAGCGCGAAGGAGCCGCCTTGACGAAAACGCTGCTGGAACGGGTGCAAACCATGCAGGAAATTGTCGCCCGGATCGGGCCGCTGGTGCCCGGAATAGTTAAGCAATTCCAGCAGAAAACGGTTGAGCGCATGCAGGAAGCACTGGGTGTGGCCCTGGAAGGCGTTTCGCCGGTTACGCTGACGCAACAGGAAGCGGCCGAGCGTATTCGTCAGGAAGTGACGCTTTACGGAATGCGGATAGACGTGGCCGAAGAACTCGCCCGTATGAAAATCCATCTGGACGAAACACAAGCCATTCTGGAAAAAGGCGGCTTGGTTGGCAAGCGTATGGATTTCATGTTGCAGGAATTGAATCGTGAAGCCAATACGCTGGGTTCCAAGGCGGCAGTTAAGGAACTCTCGGATGCGTCGATGGATTTGAAACTGTTGATCGAGCAGATCCGGGAACAGGTACAGAATCTGGAATAGCGTATCGTCAATCGACCATCACTCGGGAATCTTCACGGAAACGGGCCGTTCTCGTGAAAATGAGGCCGACGAGAAAAATGGGCCGGTAACGCGCAACAAAGAAGAATTTCTTTACGAAAAACGGGAACCGGTCATCGGGACAGACAGCTGGGCTGGACAGGATACACACGTTGAATTTGGAAACGGTACCGGTTTCGGATGTGACGGGAGATGAAATAGCCAGGTTTTCCGGACGAGATGAAAACCGTGCTTGAACAGGATGTTCAACACGGAGGCGTGTGTTGCCGACGGCTGAGTGGCGAAAGAGAAAGGCATGCGCCTTTGGAGCGCATGCTTTTTCGATTTTCAGTTGGCCGGCGGTGTTTGATTGAATTCTTGCCGTTTCATACTGAGGTACTGTTGTTCCGTGATTTCATGCAGCTGCGGGTAGCGTTCAGTCGCAGCGAACCAGGCTTTCAAGCGTTTTTCTCTTTGCTGGGCAGGTGGCGCGGAGAGTGAACCGAGGTAAGCTTCGACTGCCAGGTAATAACGCATGGTGTTTCTTTCGATGGCGCCTCTCAAGCCTGAAACGTATTCAGGTGCCCCGTTCGCTTTTCGGCCGATAATGGTAAATCCCTGCTTGCCGCTTCCGGCCGTGTCCAGATACAGATTAGTGGCGATTTTGGCCATTGTGCCGAAATGGTAGGAATACCGGATGTGAATGAAAGTCCGGTTGTCAGGAAGGGGAATGGCTTCCATCATCATGTAATAATCCGAGGTACCGACCGGTCCCGATTTGGCGCTCATGACGATTTGCAGGTAATTGTCGTTGTTGACGGTCGGTTGAAAGTTGTATTCCATCCGGTAAGCGTTTTTAAGGGGTTCGGGTTTTTTCGTCCCCGCGTAAACTTCGACTTTGTTACTGGAAAGAGCGCGGCAATACTTGATGTTCAGGTGAAGCATCAGCACTTCACACCATTCTGTCGGAGTGTCCAGTGCGTAACGGACGGTCGAATAGGGATAGTTGACAACGCTGTAGACGTCGCCACTGATGGCGTTGGATTTCTGACTGGAATCCATGTAGATGGGTTGGTTGAACTGGTTGTTTTGCAGTTTGCTTTGCAATTGCTGGTAACGTGCCTCGAGTGCCGTGGCATTTTGTGCGTGAACACTTCCCATAAGACTGAACAGGGCGGCAAAAGTCAGCAAGATTTTGATCAGGCCGTGACGTTTCATAGATTTATCCTGTAGTCGGTAAAATCGTTTGGATCGGTCAGTCAAGATTTTGTTTTGTCCGGAAGCTGCCATTTCACAAAACAGGACGATTTGAAGAGAGGTTTGTTCTTTTTGTCTGATTTAACGCTATGATCGAGGAAAGCTGGAGGACGCGCCCGGGAAAACGAATCGCGGATGAAATGAACCGTTTCATGCAGGCAGAGAAATGAAAATGCCGGGAGACTTCCCGGCATTTTCATTTCGGTTCAGACGTTTTATTTGGATCTTTCGCCGACGTAAATTTCTACACGACGGTTCTGGGCACGGCCGGCAGCGGTGTCGTTGCTGGCGATAGGATCGCTGGAACCCTTGCCTTCAACGGTAAAGCGGCTGGCGGAGACGCCCTGGCTGACCAGATAGTCCATGACACTTTGAGCACGTTCACGCGACAACGGCATATTGATGGCATTGGTACCGGTATTGTCGGTATAACCGATGACCGTGATGCTGGTGGACGGATAGTTTTTCAGTGAGGTCGCGAAGTCTCTCAAGATGGTCTTGAATTGCGGAGACAAAGTAGCGCTGTTCGTGGCGAACGAGATGTCGCTTGGAACGCTGAGCTTGATCTGGTTATCCTGGGTCTGGACGACTTCTACACCCGTTCCCTGAGTGACTGTCTGGATTTCCTGTTTCTGTTTTTCCATGTGGTTGTTCCACAGGTAAGTTGCTCCACCGCCCAACAAGCCGCCGATGGCAGCGCCGGCTGCGGCGCGTCCCCATCCACCCGGACCGGTGACAGCACCTAAAACGGCACCGGCTGCGGCACCGACGCCGGCTCCGGTAGCGGTTTTTTTCTGGGTGTCACTCATGTTGGCGCAACCGGTCATAACCAGGGTGGCAATTAATGCACAGGCAGTCAATTTTGTACGCATGATGTTCTCCATTAGGAATGTGATGATTTATTTTTCAAAAATCGGCGACAGGTGTTTTGTTCTATCTCAGTGAAAGGACAAAATACGATACCAAACAAGGACTTAACTGCTTTTTATCTTGAAAGCTTGTCCGATTTCAGATCGTTTCGCGCCGGAACAGGAATAATCTGCCATCAGAAACATGACGCTTGTTCTGACAGAGGATATTCGGTTTCGTTTCGTGAAGGTTTAAGCTAGAACAGTAAAATGCAAAGTAGAGAATAAAAAATCCGGCAAAATCCCGGAAGGGGTTGCCGGATGGAAGGTAAATGAAATGAATTGACTGGTCTGTTTCAGAGCACGCTGGAAATGGCGTCGACGACATAACTCATGTTATATGAATTTAAGGCGGCCACACATATTCGTCCGGTGTTGACGATATAGACCGAATAGTTCTTTCGCAGTTTTTCGACCTGTTCGGGGGTGAGACCTGAATAGGAAAACATGCCGTTTTGACGGATGATGTAACTGAAATCGTCCCCGGGTTTTCGGGCCGCCAATTCAGCAGCCAGTGTATGCCGCATCTGGCGAATACGGACGCGCATACCGGTCAGTTCGTTTTCCCACAGCTGGCGCAGGGCAGGGTCGGACAGGACGGTGCCCACGATTTTGGCCCCGTAAATGGGAGGATTGGAGTAATTGGTACGAATGATCCGTTTCAGTTGCGACAGGATACGCGCCGCTTCGTCTGCATTGCCGGCCACGAAGCTGAAAGCACCCACCCGTTCACCGTAAAGAGAAAACGATTTGGAAAACGAATTGGACACCAGAACGGGCGTGTAAAGCTGAGAAAAGCGACGGACGATTCTGCCGTCAGCATCGATGCCTTCGGAAAATCCCTGATAGGCCATGTCTAAAAACGGAATGAGCCGATGGGTGCGAACGACTTTGATGACTTCGTCCCACTGCGCGTCTGACAAGTCGGCTCCCGTTGGATTGTGACAACAGGCGTGCAGAACGACAATAGATCTGGCCGGCAACGATTTCAGGGTGTCGAGCATGCCGCTGAAATCCACGCCGCGGGTGACCGAATCGTAATAGGGATAAGTGTTGACTTTAAATCCCGCATATTCGAAGAGGGCACGATGGTTTTCCCAACTGGGGTCGCTGATCCAGACTGCCGAGTCGGGAGAAAAACGTTTCAGAAAGTCGGCACCGATTTTCAGTGCACCGGTTCCCCCGATGGATTGAACGGTCGCAATGCGCTTTTCCTGTAACGCACGGTTGTCTTTGCCAAAAACCAGTTGTTGCACGGCGTGGTCATAAAGGGAAAGTCCGTCGATAGGCAGATAAGTGTGCGGACTACCCTGGGCGGTCATATGCTCTTCGGCTTTTTTGACGCAGTCGAGCAGAGGAACTTTTCCGTTGTCATCGTAATAAACGCCAACACCGAGATTGATTTTCTTGGGGTTGGGGTCGGCGTGAAAAGCTTCGGTGATCCCTAAAATAGGATCTCTTGGGGCCATCGGAATGGTGGAAAAAAGGGTTTCCGGAATAGATTCGTTCATCGTGATAACATTCATGTTTATAGCGAAATGCAATCCACATTCTGGAGTGCTTTACTGCAAACCGTACAGAGCGAAAAAAA
>DBGFLV010000125.1:0-8793 GCA_048528425.1 Oxalobacter sp.
CGCGGCCCAGGAAACGGTCTGGACGACTTGCGGCCGTTCCCGGTCGATCAATTCCAGCAATTCGTCTTTCAGCCTCTTGAGGCCCGCCGGCGTGATGTAATTCTTAAATCCGGCCGGCAATACCGGAACGTCGGGTTCCAGTTCGTCCTCACGATCGGTTTCTTTAGTAAAAGCCTTGTTCATCGTTTCTCGAATCCATCAGATGGAAATCGCCGCCCTTATGTCGCCGACTTTCCGGAACACCCGGACAGGCACCATTGTGAACGACAAAGCCCGATACCGCTTGCGCGGTATCAGGCTTTGCGGTTTTCCATTCACTCGGCAGTAGCCAGCGAAAGGTTCAATTGGTTTTTCACCATGTCTTCCGGTAACGGCACGGAATGCTTGCGTTCGTATTCCACCCGATTCAGGTAATCAGCCGACACGTCACCGGTAATGTAAATTCCGTCAAAACACGAGGCTTCAAAATGCGTCAACGCCGGATTGACGTCGGTCACTGACTGTTTCATGGCTTCTAAATCCTGATACACCAAAGCGTCTGCCGTCATTTCACGGCGGACTTCTTCATCGGTGCGGCCGTAGGCGATCAGTTCTTCCCGGGTCGGCATGTCGATACCGTAGACATTCGGAAACTTGACCGGAGGTGCGGCCGACGCGAAGATGACTTTCGCCGCTCCTGCTTCCCGTACCATCTGGACAATTTCGCGACAGGTAGTACCCCGTACGATAGAATCGTCGACCAACAGAACGCTTTTACCCTTGAATTCGGCACCGATCGTGTTGAGTTTCTGACGGACGGAGCGCTTCCTGACGGCTTGTCCCGGCATGATGAAAGTGCGTCCGATGTAGCGGTTCTTGATCAGGCCTTCCCGATAATCAATGTTCAGTTTCATCGCAAGCTGAATGGTGGCAGGACGCGAAGAATCCGGAATCGGCATGACGACGTCAATGTCGCCCGTCCGGACTTCACGCTGGATCTTGTCGGCCAGATGTTCGCCCATCTTGAGACGGGTCGCGTAAACCGACGCACCGTCGATAGTGGAATCGGGACGGGCCAGATAAACGTATTCAAAGATGCACGGGTTCAAGCTTGGATTTTCAGCGCATTGCCGGTTGTACAAGTGGCCTTCGGTATCCAGGAAAATCGCTTCGCCCGGCATGACGTCCCGCAAAAAGCGAAAGCCCAGTCCCTCGAGCGCCACCGACTCACTGGCCACCATGTATTCCGTACCGTGATCCGACTCGGCAAAACCGATGCAGAGAGGCCGGATACCGTAAGGATCGCGAAACGCCAGAATGCCGTACCCGGCGATGTGGGCAACCGCCGCATAAGCACCGCGAACCCGTTTGTGCAGCACCGACACGGCCCGGAAAAGCGCCGCCGGATCCAGTGAATAACCGCTGGTCGCTTCCTGTATTTCATGCGCCAGGACATTCAACAGCACTTCCGAGTCCGAATTGGTGTTGATGTGGCGTCGGTCGTTTTTAAACATTTCGCCTTTCAACTGTTCGCAATTGGTCAGATTGCCGTTGTGGGCGAAGGTGATGCCGAATGGGGCGTTTACGTAAAAAGGTTGTGCTTCTTCCTCGTTTTTGGCCGATCCCGCCGTCGGATAGCGGACGTGACCGATCCCGCAGGTGCCGGGCAGGGCACGCATGTTTCGCGTCCGGAAAACGTCTCTGACCAAACCGTTTGCCTTAAACATCGCGAATTTGCCGTTATGGCAAGTCGCGATACCGGCCGCATCCTGTCCGCGATGCTGTAAAAGCTGTAAAGCGTCGTAAACCAGCTGGTTGACAGGGGTCTGGGAAACAATACCAACGATGCCACACATGGTGGACTCCTCAATCAGAAATTAAGAAAAACGAAAACCCTATAGGATACATCGAATCAATAATGAATGTATTCCACAAAATAATCCGGCAGATACGGCATCACGGCCTTCGCCGCCGCGACAGAAGCCGGAGAAAACATCGCGTTTTTCCAGAACGGCTCTTGCGGCAGTTTCGTCATTCCGCAGATCAATACCAGTACCAGCGCAATCAAGGCACCCTTGGCAAACCCGAACAGTGCCCCCAAAAAACGGTCGAAAAACGTCAGGCCGCTGGCCTGAAGCACTAACGCCGCCAGTTTCGCCAACAGCGTCATGGCGATCCGCGTTCCGATAAACAGCGCGACAAACGCCACGATCAGTCTGGCCACCTCACCCGAAATCGCCTCCGGCAACCAAGGCACGAGCGTTTCTCCATAATGGATCGCGACGTAAAAGGCAACGATCCAGCTGGCCAGCGAGATGACTTCCTTAACCAGTCCCCGCGTCAGGGAAACCAGCGTCGAGCCGATCAGCAAAAACAGCAGGACATAATCGAATGCAGTCAAAAGCCGATTCCCGTTTCACATCAATTCGACACCAGCGTACAGGACAATCCCATCTTTTTCAGCTTCGTGCAGACAGCGTCCACTTCACTCTTGCCGGAAAAAGGCCCCGCTCTGACCCGAATCCGTTCTTCACCGTCTGCCGATTTCACTTTTTGGGTATGGGAACGGATGCCTGCCTTGGACAGGCGAGTCTGCAATTCGCTGACTTTTTGTGGCGAAGTCAGCGCTGCGATCTGAACAATCTGTTTTTCCGTTTTGACCGGTTTTTCCGTCTTTTCGGCAATCATTTTTCCGATCGGATCGGTTTCAGTTTCCGGTTTCGCCGGTTTTTCTTCTTTTGCTTTATCCGGTTTCGTTTTCTCGACCCTGACCGGTTTTTCCGCCATCACGTGCTGTCCGGCCATGACTCCCGGTGCGACAGCCGGTTTTGCCGCCACGGACGTCGTGTTTTCCCTGACCGGTGCGACAGCAGCCTGTTCACTGGCAACGGGCGTCGACGGTAATAGCGCACCCGGCGGCGTAACCGACGGCGCTTTACTGCCCGGCGACGCCTCTTGTGTTTCTGTGCCGTCGGCAGAAACGGATGGCAGTTCGTCTGTCGATTCCGGCACGGCTTTGGCTTTGGAAGGGATGTCAATTAACAAATCAGGTGAAACCGGTCGGGGTTCTGACTCGAAAATCATGGGAAGAACAATCACGGCCGCCAGCACCAGCGTCATCGAACCGACAAGCCGCCGGCGAGCCCGCTTTTTTTCCGGTAAATGCGGATCGTCGGCATTTTTCCCGGAAGCGCTTTTCTTGCGGTCGACCCGATCGGCCAGGAACCGGTCACCGTCACGTGACGGATCATCTGTTCCGGACTTCGATTTGCCCCAGCGGAAAAAGGAAAAACGGCTCATGCAATCAACGATGGTTGGTGGGATTTGGGTCACCGCTTTCGGTCACTCCCGTAACGACCCAGAACGATCCGAATGCCACTATTCTATCATCTTTCCGGGCATTGTTCTTTGCACCGGCCAAAGCGTCGGACGCCTTGTGGAAGAGGGAAACGCACTGACCAGCGCCATGGCCTATTCCGGCTGCGACCAGCTTTTGCCTCAAGGTTTCAGCACTGGCTGCTCGCGACAAAGGCAAATCGGTGACGTACCAACGGTCGACTGAGTCTTTCATCAAAGCGATGACGCCGTCGATGTCCTTGTCTGCCATAGCACCGAATACGGCGTGTGTTGTGTGGAAAGTCCCCATTTCCTTCAGATTTTTTGCCAGAACGGCGGCGGCATGCGGGTTATGGGCCACATCGACAATAATGGCCGGTTCGTTTTGGAGAAGCTGGAAACGTCCGGGCAGTTCGGTCCTGGCCAGCCCCCGCTTAATCGCGTCCGGGGTGACGGGCAAACGTTTTTCAAGCGATTCAACGACAGACAGAACCGTGGTAGCGTTATGAATCTGATTTTCGCCTCGTAACGCAGGATGATCCAGCCCAAGCAACGGTTTTTCTCCGAGATAATCCCAGTGTGCGCCATTCATTCGGTAGCGGTAATCCCGGCCGAGAATCCGGAGATCGGCGCCAAGCGTTTCGGCATGGTCAACGAGCGATGCCGGGGGATCGGTGTCCCCGTAAAACGCGACACGATCGCTCCGGTAGATACCGGCTTTTTCGAAACCGATTTTTTCCCGAGTGTCGCCCAGATAGTCGACGTGATCTATCGCCACGTTCGTCACTACGGAAACGTCTGCATCGACCAGATTGACGGCATCCAGTCGGCCACCCAGGCCGACTTCTAAAATGACGACATCCGGTTTTGCTTCCGAGAACAGTTTCAACGCCACCAGCGTCGTGAATTCGAAAAACGTTAAGGCGACCTTATCCCGTGCCTGTTCGACTTTTTCGAAACCGGCTACCAGCGTTTCGTCGTCGACCGGTCTGCCGTCGATAACGATTCGTTCGTTAAACCGGTGAATGTGGGGAGAGGTGTACAGTCCCGTCCGGTAACCCGCTTCCCTCCAGACAGCCTGCAACATGGCACAGGTCGATCCTTTACCGTTGGTTCCGCCCACAATGACGACGGGACAGTCGAAACGAATGTCCAGACGCTCTTTCACCTGGCGAATTCGTGAAAGCCCCATCTCGATATTTTTCGGGTGCAGTCCTTCTACCCTGCCGACCCATTCGGTCAGGGAACGACGCGGCAAGTCTGTCTTTTTCACGGTCATTCGTTCCGACATCATCAGAAAAAACCAGCGATTGAAAATGATAAAACCCGCGAAACATTCCGTTCGCTCAAACAGATGTTTCCCTGTTCAAGCCTGGCCTGTTACGCCACCGCTTCGGCGGGTCTGTTTTGCAGTATAGCCAGCAAATGGGCCAGTTCGTTTCGCATTTGGCGACGGTCCACGATCCGGTCGACTGCGCCCTTTTTCATCAGAAATTCGGAACGCTGGAATCCTTCCGGCAGCTTTTCGCGCACCGTGTTTTCGATAACGCGGGGGCCGGCAAACCCGACCAGTGCCTTGGGTTCGGCCAGAACGACATCTCCCATAAAAGCAAACGAAGCGGAAACGCCCCCCATCGTCGGATCGGTCAGAACCGAAATGAACGGCAATTTCCTGTCGGCCAAGCGGGTTAAAATCGTGTTGGTTTTCGCCATCTGCATAAGCGAAAGCAACCCTTCCTGCATACGAGCGCCTCCACTGGCTGTAAAACAGATGAATGGGACTTTCTTTTCGATCGCTTCTTTTACGCCACGGACAAAACGTTCTCCCACGACGGAACCCATCGAACCGCCCATGAATTCGAATTCGAAACAGGCCACGACCACCGGCAGTGACTTGATGGAACCGCCGACGACAATCAGGGCATCCGTTTCACCCGTTGCCGCGACAGCCGCCTTCAAGCGATCGGGATACTTCTTGCTGTCCTTGAATTTCAGTGAATCGAATGGAACAGCGGTATGGCCGATTTCATAGCGCCCTTCCGGATCGAGCAACGCGTCCAGTCTGTCCCGGGCACGGATCCGCATGTGATGGCTGCATTTCGGACAGACGTGGGCGTTTGATTCCAGATCGGTCCGGTACAGCACGGCTTCACACGACGGACATTTAACCCACAATCCTTCAGGCACGACCCGGCGCGGATTTGTCTGATGCTGGATTCTCGGGGGAAGCAACTTGTCAAGCCAACTCATAAACTCTCCTGATCAAACAGGCCATCGTGCCCTCACGATGGCCTGTTTTTATCTTTCTAGCCAAAAAAACGGCGTTGCCGATACAGGACGCCTTTATAACCCTTATGGCGTCATTCGTCCAGTGCTTTGCGGATTTCGGCCAAAAACGTTTTGACATTGCCTGCCGCCGCCTCCGCTTTTGCTTTTTCCAGTTGCTCTATGATGCGACTGCCGATCACGACGGCATCCGACGTTGCGCCCAACGCCCTTGCCGTGGCCGCATCGCGGATACCGAAACCCACGCCAACCGGAATGGTAACGTATTTTCTGATTTTTTCAATCCGGGCAGTGACTTCATCCACATCCGGGCTACCGGTTCCCGTTACTCCTTTCAGGGAAACGTAATAAAGATAGCCGCCCGCGATTTGCGCGACTTTCGCGATACGTTCGTCGGTCGAGGTCGGTGCCAGGAGAAAAATCATGTCTATCCCCCTTTTCTTCAGGGCACGGGCGAACTCTTCTCCTTCCTCGGGAGGATAATCGACGACGAGAACGCCATCGACGCCTTTTCGAGCTGCTTTTTCAATAAAGACTGACGTTCCCATGCGTTCGATCGGATTAGCGTATCCCATCAGAACGACCGGCGTGACTTCATCGTGAACCCGGAACGCTTCGACGATGTCCAGCACTCCGGAAAGGCTCATTCCTTTTTTCAGCGCCACTTCAGAAGCGCGCTGAATGACGGGGCCGTCGGCCATGGGATCGGAAAAAGGAACGCCCAATTCGATAATGTCCGCGCCTCCTTCAACCAGGGCGTGCATGATCGGTACAGTTAATGCCGGCTCGGGAAAACCGGCGGTGACAAAAGGAATCAGTCCTTTTCGGTTCTGTTTTTTCAATAAATCGAGTGTTTGTTGTATACGAGACATGATCATTCCTGTTCAAAAAATCCGGTTGACGTTTTTTACCTGAAAAAACGGATTCACCATTCGATTCCGGCCCGTTTGGCGACGGTATGCATGTCCTTGTCGCCGCGGCCGGACAGATTGACCAGAATGATTTTGTCTTTAGACAACGTCGGTGCCAGCTTTACCGCACAAGCCAGGGCGTGGCTCGATTCGAGTGCCGGAATGATGCCTTCGATCCGGCAACAGTCGTGAAAAGCGGCCAATGCATCGTCGTCCTCGATTCCGACATACTCCGCCCGTCCCGTGTCTTTCAGCCAGGCGTGTTCTGGTCCGACACCTGGATAGTCCAGTCCGGCCGAAACAGAGTGCGTATCGATGACCTGGCCATCTTCATCCTGCAAAAGATACGTGCGGTTGCCGTGTAAAACACCCGGAACGCCGCCGCTCAACGAAGCCGCGTGACGACCGGTTTCAATCCCGTCACCGGCCGCTTCGGCACCGACCAGTCTGACGTTAGCGTGGTCAAGATAAGGGTAAAAAATACCCATCGCATTGGAGCCGCCACCGACACAGGCGACAACAACGTCCGGTTGACGCCCGGTCAGTTCCGGCATTTGTACCAGACACTCTTCTCCGATCACCGACTGAAAATCACGCACCATCATCGGATAGGGATGAGGACCGGCCACGGTACCGATGATGTAAAAAGTCGTTTCTACGTTGGCCACCCAGTCACGCATGGCTTCGTTCAAGGCGTCTTTCAGTGTTTTCGAACCGGATTCGACCGGAACGACCTCGGCACCCAAAAGCTTCATCCGGTAAACGTTCTGCGCCTGTCGTTCAACGTCTTCACTACCCATGTACACCTGGCACTCCAGGCCGAAACGGGCGCAAATCGTTGCCGTGGCCACTCCGTGTTGTCCGGCTCCCGTTTCTGCGATAATGCGCCGTTTGCCCATTCTTTTCGCCAGCAGTGCCTGACCGATCACGTTGTTGATCTTGTGGGCACCCGTATGGTTCAGGTCTTCCCGTTTCAAATAAATCTGTGCCCCGCCCAGCATGTCCGACCAGCGGGAAGCGTGATAAACCGGAGAAGGCCGTCCGACGAAATGCTTCAGTTCATACCGGAATTCGGACAAAAAATCGGGATCGTGCCGGTAACGAGCATAAGCCCGGTTCAATTCGTCCAGTGCATGGATCAACGTTTCGGAAACGAAAACGCCTCCGTACGGGCCGAAATGGCCCCGTTCGTCAGGCAGGTGATAAGCGGAAGCGGAAAACAGGGCATCCGCTGTACCCGAACAGTCAGTGTCTTTCATGAAATCTCTCTTTGGCGGCCGGTGAAACAACACCGGCAAAACGGAAATCGTCAACCCGGAAAAACCGCCTCGTCCGCACAGCGAACAGCAGAAACGAAGGCACGGATTTTTCCGGCGTCCTTGATGCCGCGAGCCGCTTCGACGCCGCTACTGACGTCAACGGCAAACGGGCGCAGCCGGGCAACGGCACCAGCGACATTTTGCGCGCTCAAGCCACCACTCAAAACGACCCGAGGCCCGATTTCTTTTGATACGAGAGACCAATTGAATACCTTTCCCGCCCCGCCGTAAGCGTCTGTCCAGGCGTCCAGAAGAAGCCCTTTAAAAAACGGACTGGCATGGCGATAGACCGCTTCATATTGTAGCAAATCTTCAGCGGTTGTATCCGGTCTAACGCGAAAAACCCGGATAAAGGGACAGTTGGCGGCACACGCCGCTTCATGGCACGCTGCCTCCGTTTCATCCCCATGAAACTGTAACAACGACAAACGCGCTTTTTTCACCGTTTGAGCGACTTCATCACTTCCCGCATTGACGAAAAGGCCGACTGTCGAAACGAACCCCGGCACTAATGACGAGAGAAAAGCGGCCCTTTCCGCGGTGACGAAACGCGGACTTTGGGGATAGAAAACGAAACCCAGTGCATCCGCACCGGCAGAAACGGCCGTCTTGACGTCTTCTTCCCGGGTCAATCCGCAAATTTTGATTCGGGTACGATGCATGGTTCGGCAAGAAACGAAAAACGTATTTTAACCGGTTCCTTCTGTAACAGGTGTCAGGGAAAAACGTCTTCCCGTTGCGGCAATCCCCATTTTTTATCGTAAAACACACGCGACAGATAAAGGCCGTCCGGCATGAAAGTCGGTGCCGCCTTCGAACGATCCCGGCCTTCCAGCAACACCTTCATCCATTCGGGTTGCCGACTTCCCTTGCCGACGACGACCAGGGAACCGACGATGTTTCTGATCATATGGTGTAAAAAAGCGTCGGCCTCAAAGGTGAAGACGATCAGATCGCCTCGT
>DBGFLV010000126.1:0-3239 GCA_048528425.1 Oxalobacter sp.
CTTTGTCGTGGGTACGCACGCGCTCATCCAGGAAACCGTCCGGTTTGCCGCTTTGGGATTGGTCATTGTCGACGAACAGCACCGTTTCGGTGTTAGCCAGCGTCTCGTTTTGCGAAGCAAGGGCGAGGTTAACACTTTTCTTCCTCATCAATTGATGATGAGTGCCACCCCGATTCCCCGGACATTGGCGATGACTTTTTACGCCGATCTGGATGTGTCGGTCATCGCCGAGTTGCCGCCCGGCCGTCAGCCGGTCGTTACTCGACTGATTGCCCAGGAACGACGGGATGAAGTCATTGAACGAATTCGTGCGGCGGTTGAGGGAGGACGTCAGGTTTACTGGGTGTGTCCGTTGATTGAAGAGTCGGAAAGTCTGCAACTGCAGACAGCGGTCGAAACGCATGCCGTTTTGACGGAAGCGTTGAAGGGCTTGTCGGTCGGGCTCATCCATGGTCGGATGAAACCAGCCGAAAAGCAAGGTGTCATGGCAGATTTCTTGGCCGGTAAAATCCATGTGCTGGTGGCCACGACGGTGATCGAAGTCGGAGTCGACGTTCCGAATGCGTCACTGATGATTATCGAGCATGCCGAGCGGTTCGGCCTGTCTCAATTGCATCAATTAAGAGGACGCGTCGGACGTGGCGCCACGGCCAGTGCTTGTCTGTTGATGTATCAGAAACCACTGGGCAAAACGGCCAAAGAAAGACTGTTGACGATGCGGGAGACGAACGACGGCTTCCGGATCGCGCAGCGTGATCTGGAAATCCGGGGTCCCGGCGAATTTCTGGGTGCGCGCCAGTCAGGACAAGCCATGTTGCGGTTTGCCGATCTGGAAAAGGATGATGCGTTGATCGACGAAGCTGCGTCGGTCGCGGATGCCTTGTTGAAAGGAGAAGTGCCGGATGCGGCCCGTATCGTTTCCCGTCATCTGGAAAGATGGCTTGACTATAAGGAAGAGTTCCTGAATGTGTGATATGTTCAGTAAAAGACCGAGTTGCTGTGTCAGAACAAAGGCAAAAATATGGGAGACCGTTTGCTGCTTTATCTTCGTCTGATTCGGTTGGACAAACCGATCGGTTCGTTGTTGCTCTTGTGGCCGACTTTATGTGCCCTGTGGTTTGCCTCTGATGGGACACCGGCTGTTTCAATGATCGTCATTTTCACCGTTGGAACAGTATTGATGCGTTCGGCAGGCTGTGCCATAAACGATTTTGCCGATCGGGATTTCGACCGGTACGTCGCCCGGACAGCCACGCGTCCGTTGACGGCTGGAAAATTGCATCCGGCTGAAGCACTGGGAGTAGCTGCCGTTCTGTCGTGCCTGGCTTTCCTGCTGGTATTGCCGCTAAACGGATTGACGATTGGTTTGTCTTTCGTGGCAGTGTTCGTTGCAGCGACTTATCCTTTTTTCAAACGGTTTTTCGTGTTGCCCCAGGCTTATCTCGGCATCGCTTTCGGCTTCGGTATTCCGATGGCTTTCGCTGCCGTACAAAACCGGATTCCGCCAATTGCATGGTTTTTGTTATTGGGCAATGTCTTCTGGGCGCTGGCGTATGATACTGAGTACGCCATGACAGACCGTGAAGACGATTTGAAAATCGGGATTTGCACGTCTGCTATCACGTTCGGCCGTTTCGATGTGCTGGCGGTCATGACTTGTTATCTGGGAATGCTCTCGATTGTATTGGTCGCCGGATGGCAGATGAAATTGGGGGGATGGTTTTTTGCCGGCTGGTGCGGAGCCGCTCTTTGCGTCGTTCACCATTACAAGCTGATCAGAAACCGCGAACGGGAAAGCTGTTTTCAGGCGTTTCGTCATAATAACTGGCTCGGTGCGTTTATCTTTGCCGGCATTGTGCTGGACTATGCGTTGCGTTAAGGTTTATGCTATGAAAAGCCATGAATTTTTTGGCAATTGTCGTGCTTGTCTGTTAAATTGTTTATTTTCATGAAATGGCTTTTCACTCAACTTGGACAGGAAGGAAGAGGATATGGAAATTTTGGAAAATGCCGGTCAATCCGGTAGCAAAATAATGGGCAGCCTGAAGTCAATCATCAGTGACGCCGAAAAAGTACTGGAAAACAGCACTCAGCAAGGTAGTGAAAGCTATCAGCATGCCAAGAGAAAGCTGGAAGCAACGATTACCGATGCCAAATTCGCCTTGCGGGAACTGGAAGACGTCGTGGTCACCAAGGCAAAAGACGCTGCTGTTTGTACAGCGGAATTTGCCAAGGAACACCCCTGGAAAGCGGCCGGTATTGTGGCTGCTGTCGGCGTTTTGGTGGGTATGTTGATCGCACGCTCGAAGAAATAGGCCGGATCGTATGGCAGTGGTCGATCATGTTGCAAGGGTGGCAGGTACTGCACTTGCCCTCTTGAAAACTCGTTTCGAGTTGATGGCTATCGAGCTGGAAGAAGAGTGGAGCAGATTGCTCACTTATCTTCTGTTGTCCCTGGCAGCTCTTTTTTGCCTTACGCTGACGGTTTTGCTGGCGGTCACCCTGATTATCGTGTTGTGCTGGGACTCCTATCGTATCCCTGCCATTGTCGCCCTGATGGTGTTTTTCGGCGTCGTGACGTGTGTGATCGGTTTCGGCGTTCGGCGCAGTTTCAGACAAAAGCCCAAATTGCTGGCATTGAGTCGTCAGGAGATAGGCAAGGACATCGACCGGTTGTCACCTTCCGCCTGAATGACTGATGCATTTCTATTATGGCCGACTCCCGAAAAAACCTGATGCAACGTAAAGCGGAACTGGTGATCCAGAGTTCACTGTTGCGGGAAAAATTGGCGGTGGAAGCGCTCTCTTTGATGCAAGTGCCCGACGTCGTTTCCCAAGGGCTTGGTATACTGGGTGACCTGAACCGCATCAGGAAAAACCCTCTTTTTATCGGTTCGATTCTTGTCGCCGTGTTCGCCATCCGGCCACGTCGGCTCGTATCCTGGGCGGTTTCAGCTACCGTGTTGTTCAAGACGTGGCGACGATTCGGACCCATCGTCATGCCTCTGATCGGTTTTCTGGCCAGAAGAAAAAAATAGGATTTCCCCAGCGTTTCCTCGTCATTTGTTTTGTTTTACCGCTGCCTCCCGCGCGGGAGGGTAATGGCGTTCGCCAAAAATGGCCGTGCCGATGCGTACTGTCGTCGCGCCTTCGTCAATGGCGGTTTCCATGTCATCCGACATACCCATGGACAGGGTGTCCAGATCGTATCCCTCCTTTTTGAGCTGATTGAACAACCT
>DBGFLV010000127.1:0-9509 GCA_048528425.1 Oxalobacter sp.
CAACCAGAAAAATCTGGCCTTTGCCTCTAAAACGCCGGGACGTACGCAGCATATCAACTTCTTTTCCATTGGGGGTGCGCATGTGGCACAGCACCGGCATGACCCCGTCGATGAAAGCAAAATCGACATGTTCCTGGTCGATTTGCCGGGCTACGGTTACGCCCAAGTGTCGGGAAATGCCAAGGAACACTGGCAAAAGCTTCTAAGCGATTACCTGATCAATCGGCCTCAGCTCAAAGGGCTGATCCTCGTGATGGATTCCCGTCACCCTTTCCAGGCGCTCGACACGGCATTGCTGGAATGGTTTGCCGTTACCGGAAAACCGGTACACTGCCTTTTAACCAAGGCCGACAAACTGAATCGTCGGCAGGCGGCCGATGCGCTTAAACTGGCTGATACCGTTTTGAAAAGCTATGTCGATGAAGAGGGACATCCTTTTCCTTTTTCAGCCCAACTGTTTTCCTCGACCAAACGAATAGGCTTGGAAGAAGCGACTGACACCATCCTCGAGTTGGCTTTTCCAGCCGAAAAACCCTTCGGCCAATCCGGGGAGTCTGCCGATCCTCTGCAGCCGCCCGGAGAAAACCCTTAAACAGCTTCGGGAGAGTTCGCCCCTTCCGCTCTGCCATGCCAAAAGAGATTGCTTACCGTCACGAAATCTTGCGTAAAAGCATCCACTTGAGTTCTTTGTGGATGGTTTTCTGTATCGGTTACTTTCCCAAGCATGTCAATGTGGCTCTATTTGCTTTTTTGTTGGGCGCCATCGCACTTGTCGAATACGGTAATTACAAGCGGTGGCGGCTTTTTACGCTGACTTACGGTACCTTTTTCAACAGAATACTGCGTGAAAAGGAAACACAACCCCAATTCCGCTTCAGCGGTGCCCCTTATGTCCTCGCTGCCGCGCTGATGGTAGCGGTATGCTTTCCCAAAGTCATCGCGATGACGGCATTGTCGGTCATGCTGGTCGGTGACACGGGAGCCGCCTTGATTGGTCGGCGGTTTGGAAAACACAAACTCAATAACGGGACCAAGAGTGTAGAAGGCAGCTTGGCTTTCTGGTTTTTTTCGGCAGGGGTCCTTTTATTCTTTTACTTCCTCTATGCGCGGCCGGTTTCTTTTCTTGTTTTCGGACTGTCGGGTACCACGGCGGCAACTTTGGCCGAACTGTACGAAAACCGGCTCCATCTGGACGACAACTTTTCCATTCCACTCATAGCAGGCCTGTTCTTGAGCCTCGCGGACTGGTTGTGACTTGGGTATTGTTCGCTTACGCGGTTTCCTGCTTTATCCATTCCAGATAAGCTGGTAATCCCGCTGTGACAGGCGTACAGACGATTTCTGGCAGATCGTAAGGATGATGAGCCACAATCAGCGTTTTCACCTCATGAAAACGCCGGCGAACGGTTTTGATGGTTAATTTCCATTCTAAAGCTTCTTCCATTTTGCCCTGCCACCGGTAAACCGAATGAACCGGTTCATCATAACTGACACATGCCGCCAACCGCTTTTCAACCAAGAGGTGGGCCAGCCGACGAGCCGTGCCTACGTCAGGCACGGTACAAAATAATAAAACCGGTTCTTCCATTTCACTCTCCGTTAAAAGCACCGCTTGTTTTGCTAAGTGGCGTCCCGTTCAACAGCAGAAAGACAGCCTTGGGCCTGCTGTAATCCCAATAAAAAAGGCCGGAATAACCGGCCCTTTAACAGCTCCAGATCACTCCCCCTTATTGAGGAGCAACTTCTGCCGTTTCTTCCAGCGGTCTGTCCAGCAATTCGACATACGCCATAGGCGCATTATCACCTGCCCGGAAGCCCATTTTCAAAATACGGAGATAACCTCCCTGACGGCTGGCATATCTTGGTCCCAACTCGTTAAACAGCTTGACGACGATTTCACGATCACGCAAACGATTGAAAGCAAGGCGTTTGTTTGCCAGCGTATTGGTTTTGCCCAATGTAATGATCGGTTCAACAACCCGGCGCAACTCCTTCGCTTTCGGCAAAGTCGTTTTGATCGCTTCGTGACGGAGGAGAGAAACCGTCATGTTACGCAACATGGCAAGACGGTGGGAAGAAGTACGGTTCAGTTTTCTCAAACCATGACGATGACGCATGATATTTTCCTTTAAATCTTGTTGACCCGGTTCTTCTATCAGTCGAAACTGCGGACCGGTTGTATTAAAAAATTATTTTTCGAATCCTGCAGGAGGCCAGTTGTCCAGACGCATGCCCAGCGTAAGACCACGAGAAGCCAACACTTCCTTGATCTCGTTTAAGGACTTACGTCCGAGATTCGGTGTTTTCAGCAATTCGTTTTCGCTACGCTGGATCAAATCGCCGATATAGTTGATGTTTTCGGCCTTCAGGCAATTCGCGGAACGGACTGTCAGCTCCAGATCGTCTACCGGACGTAACAGGATCGGATCGACAGAGGGAACCTGAGTCAGCGATTCTGACGTCGTTTCCGTGCCCTCCAGAGCGGCAAAAACACTCAACTGATCAACCAGAATACGTGCAGACTGACGAATGGCTTCTTCCGCGGTAATGACTCCATTGGTTTCGATATGAATGATCAGCTTGTCCAAATCAGTACGCTGTTCGACACGGGCAGATTCAACTGAATAGGAAACTCGGCGAATCGGTGAAAAAGAAGCGTCCAGGATGATACGGCCAATCGTTTTATTCGTATCTTCTGACAGTCTTCTGACATTGCCGGGAACATAACCTCGTCCCTTTTCCACCTTGATCTGCATGTCGAGCTTGCCGTTATCGGCCAGATTGGCGATCACGTGATCCGGATTGATGATTTCCACGTCGTGCGGCAGTTCAATATCGGCTGCTGTGACAACACCTGGCCCGGATTTTTTCAACGTCAGCGTAATAGCGTCGCGATTGTGCAGCTTGAAGACAACGCCTTTCAGATTCAGCAAAAGATCGACGACGTCTTCCTGCACGCCATCCAGAGTGGAATATTCGTGCACCACACCGGCAATGGTCACTTCGGTAGGCGCATATCCTGTCATGGAAGAGAGCAACACTCGTCTCAGGGCATTGCCAAGTGTATGCCCGTAACCGCGTTCGAACGGTTCCATTTCAACAACGGAACGGCCGCCTCCCAGGGACTCGACGTTGATAATACGCGGTTTTAGAAAATTGTTTTGCATAAATTGTCCTTTTCAATACCCTTGGCTCGTTACACCAATAAGGCTGATGGCACTGGTAATGCTGTGATTAACGTGAGTACAGTTCGATGATCAGCGATTCATTGACGTCGTTTGCAAATTCGCTGCGGTCGGGGACACGTTTGAAAACGCCTTCCATTTTTTTCGGGTCTACCGACACCCAGTCGGCAAAACCGATCTGTTCAGCCAGGGACAGCGATTCAGTGATACGGGTCTGTTTCTTGGCTTTTTCACGGATCGTCACGACGTCTTCAGGCTTGACCAGGTAAGAAGGAATGTTGACGACCTTACCGTTAACCATCAACGACTGGTGGCTGACCAGTTGACGGCTTTCGGCGCGGGTGGAGCCGAAACCCATACGATAGACGACATTGTCCAGACGGGATTCCAAGAGCTGCATGAGGTTGTCACCGGTATTGCCCTTACGGCGTTCCGCTTCAGCAAAGTAACGACGGAACTGTTTTTCAAGAATACCGTACATGCGTTTGACTTTTTGCTTTTCGCGCAACTGATTACCGTAATCAGAAGTACGAGCACCCGATTTCATGCCGTGTTGACCGGGCTTGACGTCCAGTTTGCATTTGGAATCAAGAGAACGTCTGGCGCTCTTCAAAAACAAATCAGTGCCTTCACGACGTGAAAGCTTGGCTTTGGGTCCGATATAGCGTGCCACAATATTTCCTTTTATCGTTGATTAACGCCTCAGAACAGGCGCAAGTTACACCGTAGCCGGGGTAACAGTGGTCTTCATGAATTTGAAAATTAAATACGGCGCCGTTTGGGAGGACGACAACCGTTGTGCGGAATAGGCGTAATGTCCTGGATTTGGGTGATACGAATACCCAAACCATTCAGTGCCCGAACAGCCGATTCACGACCGGGTCCGGGTCCCTTGATTTTGACTTCCAGATTCTTGATACCGTATTCAATGGCTACCTTGCCGGCCGCTTCTGCGGCAACCTGTGCGGCAAAAGGCGTGGATTTTCGAGAACCCTTGAATCCGGCCCCGCCAGACGTCGCCCAGGTCAACGCATTACCCTGGCGATCGGTAATAGTAATGATGGTATTGTTGAAAGAAGCATGCACATGTGCAACACCTTCTGCAATGTTTCTTTTCACTTTCTCGCGCACGCGAGCTGCTGCACTATTCGATGCCTTTGCCATAAATTTCCTCGATCCGTCTACTTGTTCAAACAAGCTGTGTTTGCATTATTTCTTCAATGACTGGGCGGCCTTGCGGGGGCCTTTCCGGGTTCGTGCATTCGTACGCGTACGTTGCCCTCTGACCGGCAGTCCCCTGCGATGACGCAAACCGCGATAACATCCCAAATCCATCAAGCGTTTGATGCTCATGGAAACTTCGCGGCGAAGATCGCCTTCAATCACGAACTTGCCGATTTCGTCACGGAGTTTTTCGAGTTCGCTGTCATCTAAATCCTTGACTTTTTTGGCAGGATCGACACCGGTTGCCGCACAGATGTCCTCTGCACGGGGGCGTCCAATACCGTAAATAGCCGTCAGGCCAATGACAATGTGCTGATGGTTGGGAATATTTACCCCTGCAATACGTGCCATTCGTTCTGTCCTAAATTGACGTTAATTAACCTTGTCTTTGTTTATGACGTGCTTCGGTACAAATGACGCGAACCACACCCTTTCTTTTGATAATTTTGCAGTTGCGGCAAATCCGCTTGACTGATGCCTGAACCTTCATTTTTATCCTCTTTCTACAAAATATTGAATTCAGTTATTTCGATCTGAAAACAATACGAGCCCGACTCAAATCATAAGGCGTCAACTCGACCGTTACCTTGTCGCCGGGAAGAATACGAATGTAATTCATCCGCATTTTTCCCGAAATGTGCCCTAAAACCATATGTCCATTTTCCAGCTTGACGCGAAAAGTCGCATTCGGCAGATTGTCCACGATTTCGCCCTGCATCTGGATAACGTCATCTTTAGCCATAAAATAAGTGTCTTTTATGTAAGTATTATCGCGGTAAACTGTTGCCTTTGAAATTGGCCTTCCTGAGCAGGGAATCGTATTGTTGCGACATGATGTAGTTCTGAATCTGAGCCATGAAATCCATCGTCACAACGACAATAATCAGCAAGGAAGTACCGCCGAAATAAAATGGCACTTGCCAACGCGCTACCAGAAATTCCGGCAGTAAACAGACTAATGTAACATAAATCGAGCCTGCAAGTGTCAATCTCATTAAAATTTTGTCGATATATTTCGCTGTCTGTTCCCCCGGCCGAATGCCCGGAATGAACGCACCGCTCTTTTTCAGGTTGTCGGCGGTTTCCCGACTGTTAAAGACCAGCGCGGTGTAAAAGAAACAGAAAAATATAATCGCTGCCGCGTACAATATGGCATGTACCGGCTCTCCCGGAGCCAGCGAAGCTGACAAATCCTTCAAAAAGCGGATGAAAACGTTGTCCGTTTCCGCCCCGGTGGCAAACCAGCCAGCAATCGTTGCCGGGAACAGAATAATGGAGGAAGCGAAAATGGGCGGAATGACACCAGCCATATTCACTTTCAGCGGTAAAAAGCTGCTTTGTCCGCCATAAATTTTGTTGCCGACCTGACGCTTGGCGTAATTGACCAGAATCCGGCGTTGGCCGCTTTCGATAAAGACCACCAGATAAGTCACGACTGCCACGATAACGCAGATAATCAGGGCAGTTAACGTACTCATCGACCCGGTACGAACCAATTCGACAAGCCCGCCAATGGCATTGGGCAAGCCGGCGGCAATACCGGCGAAAATGATCATCGAAATGCCGTTACCCAGACCACGCTCGGTGATTTGTTCTCCCAGCCACATCAAAAACATAGTACCGGTCACCAGAGTTACTACCGCAGTAAAGCGGAAAGCAAATCCCGGATCCAGCACCAGACCCGGCTGAGATTCAAGCGCCACAGCGATACCCAGCCCCTGGAAAGCGGCAAGCACAAGTGTGCCGTAACGCGTGTATTGCGTCATCTTTCTTCTGCCCGCTTCGCCTTCCTTTTTCAACGCGTCAATTTGAGGCGAAACGATTCCCAGCATCTGCATGATGATGGAAGCGGAAATGTACGGCATGATACCTAAGGCAAAAACCGTAAATCGCGAGAGTGCACCGCCTGAAAACATGTTGAACATGCCCAGGATCCCTCCCTGGTTTTGTCTAAACAGTAATGCAAGCTGTTCGGAATCAATCCCGGGGACCGGAATGTGAGCGCCAATACGGAATACGACCAATGCCCCAAGCAAAAACAACAAACGCCCCCAGGGGAAACCTGCTGTCGCGTTTTTCGCTGAATTAGATGACGTTGCCAACTGGATACCTCTGTGTGTGTTTTGCCTTAAGCGACTTTTCCGCCCTTACTTTCAATAGCCGCCCGGGCCCCTTTGGTCACGGCAAGACCGGTCAGGTTGACGCTCCTGTTGATTTCGCCAGACAGTATGACTCTGACACTTTTAGCAAGCCCATTAACCAGTCCGGCTTGTTGCAGCACCAGCAGATCAATGTCTTCCACCCCAAGTTTGTCCAGCTCGGACAAACGGATTTCGGCACGAGTCGATGCGGCAAGCGACTTGAAGCCACGCTTCGGCAACCGGCGCTGTAACGGCATCTGACCCCCTTCAAAACCGACACGGTGAAAACCGCCCGCTCTCGACTTCTGACCTTTGTGACCGCGTCCGGCCGTTTTGCCCAAACCGCTACCGATACCGCGTCCGACTCTACGTTTTGCCTGTTTTGCGCCAAAAGCAGGTTGCAAATTATTCAAGTTCATCATTTATCCTGTTAGCAGTCTCAATCAAGCGACGACTTGAACGAGATACGATACTTTTTTGATCATTCCACGAATAGCAGGCGTATCCTGCAAAGTGGAAACGGAATTCAGTCGACGAAGGCCGAGACCGCGCACGGTGTCACGATGTGATTTTTGTGTCCCGATCAGGCTTCTGACCAATTTCACTGTGATTTGATTAGACATGATCGCCCCTTTATCCAACGATTTCCTCAACCGACTTGCCGCGTTTGGCAGCCACATCGGCAGGCGTGTTCATCGAAGCCAGTGCGTTCAACGTCGCCCTGACCATGTTGTACGGATTACTCGAGCCGAACGATTTGGCTACGACGTTGGTGACGCCCATGACGTCAAAGATCGCACGCATGGCACCGCCCGCGATAACACCAGTACCCTGTTTTGCCGGATTCAACATCACTTTAGAAGCCCCGTGCTTGCCGACAATCGTGTGCTGCAAAGTACCATCCTTTAACGTAACCTTGATCATATTGCGGCGCGCTTCTTCCATTGCCTTCTGAACCGCGATGGGTACTTCTTTCGATTTACCTTTGCCCATACCGATACGACCGTCGCCGTCACCGACAACCGTCAAAGCGGCGAAACCCATAATACGGCCCCCCTTGACGACTTTGGTTACGCGATTGATGGCGATCATTTTTTCGCGCAAACCGTCATCCGGCCGATCACTCTGTGTCTTTTGTTGCATTTTTGCCATGGTTATATCCTTAGAACTTCAGACCTGCTTCGCGAGCAGCTTCAGCCAATGCTTTGACACGGCCGTGATAACGAAAACCGGAACGATCGAAAGCGACTTCGGTAATGCCGGCCTGGAGCGCTTTTTCAGCCACTCTTTTTCCAACCAGCGAAGCAGCTGCTACATTGCCCCCACTTTTGCCTTCCAGCTGTTGACGAACAGCCGGTTCCAGCGTTGAAGAAGAAGCCAGAATCCGGGCATCCGGTCCGATAATGTTTGCATAAATATGCAAATTGGTACGATGCACCGACAAGCGGGTTGTCCTCAAAACAGCAATCCTGGCCCGAGTCTGACGTCCGCGGCGCAAACGTGATTGTTTCTTGTTCATCAATCGCCCCTATTACTTCTTCTTAGTTTCTTTGATCTTAACGACTTCGTCTACATAACGGACGCCCTTGCCTTTATAAGGTTCAGGTTTACGGTATGCCCGAACGTCAGCTGCCACTTGTCCAACCAGGTGTTTGTCCATCCCCTTGATCACGATTTCAGTCTGGGACGGTGTCTCACATTTGATGCCGGCCGGCATTAAATGCACCACCGGATGGGAAAATCCCAAGGACATGTTCAACTTGTCACCCTGTGCCTGTGCCCGGAAACCGACGCCCACCAGATTCAGGCGTTTTTCAAAGCCTTTACTGACGCCTTGCACCATATTGTTCAAGAGGGCACGGGTCGTTCCCCACATGGCAGCCGCTTCACGGCTGTCGTTTGCCGCTTCCACTTTCAACGATTTGTCTTCCTGCTTCACGACGACCAGATCGCTTAACGTCCGGGTCAACGTACCCAACGGCCCTTTGACGGTAATTTGATTGTCAGCAATCGCTGCGGAGGTGCCTTCAGGAATTACAACCGGCATTTTTCCAACTCTAGACATGCTTCACTCCTTAGGCCACATAGCAAAGAACTTCGCCACCGACTCCCGTTGCTCTCGCTTTACGATCAGTCATGACACCCTTTGGCGTGGAAACGATGGCCACACCCAAACCGTTCATCACGCTGGGCAATTCGTCCCGCCCTTTGTAAATACGCAATCCGGGACGGGAAACGCGTTCCAGTCTTTCGATTACGGGACGGCCCACATAATACTTCAGTCCGATGTTAAGCTCGGCCTTGCCGGCTTCTTCCCTGACGTCGAAGGAATCAATGTAACCTTCGTCTTTCAACACAGTCGCGATAGCCACCTTGACTTTCGAAGACGGCATTGCAACTGAACTTTTCTTGACTTGCTGCGCATTTCGGATGCGAGTCAGCATATCTGCGATAGGATCGCTCATACTCATAACAATTCCTCCTGCTACCAGCTAGCTTTGGTGATTCCAGGAATTTCACCACTCATAGCAAATTCCCTCAGTTTGGTACGTCCCAAACCGAATTTACGGTAAGTGCCGCGCGGTCTTCCGGTCAGTGCACAACGATTGCGTTGACGGGTCGGATTTGCGTTACGAGGCAACGATTGCAATTTCAAACGAGCTTCAAAACGTTCTTCATCAGACTTGCTTTGGTCGTCGATAATAGCTTTCAATTCAGCGCGTTTACCTGCATATTTTTTTACAAGCGTGGCGCGTTTCAATTCTCGATTAATTAATGCCAGTTTTGCCATGGCTATCTCAATTTCTAAACGGAAATTTAAATGCGGAAAGAAGTGCTTTAGACTCCTCGTCGGTCTTGGCCGTGGTGGTGATACTGATGTTTAAACCACGCAAAGCGTCGATTTTGTCATATTCGACTTCCGGAAATATGATCTGCTCCTTGATGCCAAGATTGTAGT
>DBGFLV010000128.1:0-6463 GCA_048528425.1 Oxalobacter sp.
ATGGTTTACTGTAACGATTATCTGCATTATTGGCGTGGTTTACTTGGGTGTTTGTTTAGGAAAACCATTTGACAAAAAAGAAGTAAATTATTTCAACGGGAGTAATACTTCTGCAGAAAGCAAAAGTGAGATAGGAGGTTGGGATGAGTGGGAGGCACGGTTCGACAAAGAAACAAAAAGTTGTGCTGTAGGAACTGCGCACAGACTATCAACAGATGAGTGGGCCGATGCTTCTGTCTTAATAATTCAAAGCAACAAATCTATGATCTTGCAAATCCGTTCGGACGCCTGGATAACGGCCAGCAACAACGTAAATAAAAAAACCGATTTTCTGGTTAGTTTTGATAACAATGGTACTTTTCAAGATACATTCACATCGTTCGATGAGGGTGTTAACCAACTAAATATAAGTAAATCATTTGCAATTTTTCTTCTCGCGCTGGCGCAAGATGAGCAAGTAAAATTTAAGCCAGTTAGTGAAGGACGTCTTTCAGTTCTTACTGTTCCATTAATCAGCAATGGTTCCGCTAAAGCCATAAAAGAGTTCGGAAAATGTGTACACAAAACCCTTAATAATTCGCGGTGATTCGGCGGAAACTACCTAGCAAAAACCCGGTTTAACCGGGTTTTTTTGTAATCTATGACAGAATTTGTAAAACGCAAAATTAACGTTACAATTAATCTAGGCGAAGGGCAATACGGTGAAAAAAAAGGAAAGTCCATCACGATTTCCGGCCTTCGCGTCGCGACGCGCACGACTTATATCAATGCAGCGGTACAAGCGGAATCACAAATACAGATTTTTGGGCTGAAGCAACCGCTCATGAATTATCTGACAGGTACCGGCTACGGTGCAACAGAAGTCCGTAACAATACGATTGTCGTGGAAGCGGGGGACGAGGGCGGTGCATTGTCTACCGTGTACCAAGGCAAAATACAGTATTGCTACGGCGACTATTCAGGCGCGCCGGACGTCTTTTTGGATATCCGTTGTTTTGCGTCGCTTGTTGCAGCCGTCAAGCCCCAGCCATCGCGGTCATACAAAGGCGTAAAAGACGCCGCCGCAATCATGGAAGAGCTTGCTCAAGAAATGGGACTCGTATTTGAAAATGATGGGGTCACTGTCAAATTAACCGATCAGCACCTTAACGGTACGACGCTAGATCAGGTTAAACAGTGTGCCCAGGCCGCGAACATTAACTATTCTGACGAATTTGGCAAATTAGTGATCTGGCCAAAAAATGGTCATCGCTCACAATCGCCGATTATTACGCTATCCGCCCAAACCGGAATGGTGGGATATCCGGCCATTTCTGCGCAGGGCCTTAGCGTCGTTACCCTTTTTAATCCCAACCTTGCACTAGGTCGTCGGATTGAAATCAAAAGTGACATTACCGTCGCTAACGGAGCCTGGGTAGTTGCCGGAGTTGTCCATCAGCTTGAAAGCGAAATACCAGGCGGTGCATGGTTTTCCCTAGTACAGTGCAGGAGACCCGCAGGAGCATGACAGATCAGAAAGAAAACTACGGTTACCCCGGATTTGAGCAACCGGGAGATGGACTAACTGAATACACAGCTAACTTGTTTGCAATAGAGCAACGATTATCGAAGATAGCAACCTGTACTCTGGCAAAAGTTGTATCGGTTACCAATGCAGAAGGCGTTACGGCCGTCGGTTTTGTCGATGTGCAACCTTTGGTGAATCAAGTCGACGGCGCAGGTAATAGCATTCCACAAGCCATCATCAATAACGTTCCCTATTTCAGGCTCCAGGGTGGTACGAACGCGATCATCATTGATCCGGAAATTGGTGACATCGGCGTAGTCGGATTTTCAGATAGAGACCTAACCGCAGTCAAAATTAACCGTGCGCAAAGTAATCCCGGATCGTACCGCCGTTTTTCGATGTCGGACGGACTTTATTTTGGGGGAATGTTAAACGGTGCGCCCAGTCAATTTATCCAGTTCAGCGGAGCGGGGATCACAGTGACGTCTCCCACAAAAATTACGTTGCGGGCCCCGGCTGTCACGATCGAAGCGGCAAATAAAATCACGATTGACACGCCGCTTGTCGAAATTACCGGACAAATGACACAAACCGGCTCCAAAGGATCAGGCGCACGCATGCAAGGCGGGATTACTAATACCGGCGGTACTATTTCGAGTAACGGTGTCGTATTGGAAACGCACAAACACGGCGGTGTTCAACCCGGTGGCGGGGAAACCGGAGGGCCTGTCTAATGAAAACATTGCTTTTGGACAGAACACAATGGGATTTAGTGCTGGATGCCAAAGGTAACATTGCTCTGGCGTCTGAACCGTATGCCCGTGCGCAGGATGTTGCGTCGGCTTGCCGCCTTTTCCGTGGGGAGCTCTGGTACAACACCGCCAAAGGCATTCCTTACTTTGATGAAATTCTGGGACACCGTCCGCCGGTGTCACTCGTTAAAGCGCATCTCGAAAGAGCCGCGCTGACGGTACCCGGTGTCACCAACGTACAAGTCATCTTACAAGATATCCAAAATCGAAAATTGTCGGGACAAGTCCAATTTACCGACGCCGACGGCGAAACCAACAATGTGGCGATTTGATTATGGCAATAACAACAAATGTACCATCATTAAAATTCACCGAAACCGGTCTCGTTTTACCCCAAGAATCGGCCATTCTTGCGGGTGTTCAGTCCGATATTAATAATGCATTCGGCGGCGGCGTTAATCCGGCGCTGGAAACCCCGCAAGGGCAAATTGCCTCTAGCACCACAGCAATTATCGGCGACACCAACAATCAGTTTGCTTATTTCGTCAACCAGATTAATCCGGATTTTGCAAGCGGCTTTATGCAAGACGCCATCGCACGGATTTATTTTCTTGAGCGCAAACCGGGCACCGCAACGGTGGTAAGCGTTATCTGTACCGGCGCGGCCGGAACCGTCATCCCCGCTGGTTTCCGCGTAAGTAGCACATCGACCGATAATGACTATCTTTGTACCGATGGCGGGACAATTCCAGACTCGGGATCAATTATGTTACTGTTTCATTGTTCGGTGCTGGGGCCTGTCCCGTGCCCGGCAAACTCATTGACAATATCCCAAGTTTTGCCAGGACTTGACCGCGTTACTAATCCTGATGCGGGCATCCCGGGAACCGACACCGAGAGCCGAGCCGATTTTGAATATCGGCGGAAGCAGTCTGTTGCCATCAATGCCCACGGATCAGTACAAGCAATACAAGCTAATGTTCTGGCTGTGGACGGTGTCACCGACGCCTATACCTATGAAAATGTTCAGGATGATCCGATTACGATCGGATCGACGGTTGTTACATTGGTCGGACACTCGGTATATGTTTGCGTCGCGGGAGGGGAAAAAGAAGATATCATCAAAGCAATCTGGGAAAGAAAAGACACCGGCTGTAATTACAACGGTAACACCACCGGGATCGTTTATGACACAAACGGTTATCAGCCACCCTATCCGGAATACCAGGTGAAATATCAAGTTCCTGATGCTATCCCGGTGCTTTTTGCTATCCAACTCGCCGACAACTCTGCATTGCCTGCCAACATCACTGAAATGGTGAAATCGGCCATTATTTCGGCGTTTTCCGGCGGAGACGGCGGCCCCAGAGCGCGAATTGGCGCGTACATTTATGCCAGCCGGTTTTATGCCCCGGTGTCGAATTTAAGTCCTTATGTCTCCATTATTTCGATTTTAATCGGTACCGATTCGGCGACGCAGAACTCCATTTTAATAGGAGTCGACCAATTTCCCACCGTATCCCCTGAAAATATTACCGTCACGCTCGTCTGACTATGGAAAACGTCGAAAAAACAATCATTAGTCAATATGCTAATTCACGATCAATTTTGCAATTGATCACCAACATGAATCAATACATAGATCAGTCTGCCAATTTTCAGGCGTTTTATGATTTTGTGTGGAACGTTGATACGGCCCAGGGATTCGGGCTGGACATCTGGGGCGAAATCGTCGGAGTGGGGCGTTATCTCCAAATCCCTGGTCAGGAAAAATATTTCGGCTTTGACGATGGTGTTGGCGACTATGCACCCTTTGGAAGCGCACCTTTTTACGTAGAGGACGCTGAAACAGAGACTTACCGGCTTGCCGACGACGCTTATCGCGTATTGATTCTGGCCAAGGCCATGTCGAACATTATCGCAACTAATTCTAAAGCCATCAATCAGTTACTGCAAAATCTTTTTCCAGGCCGGGGGCGGTGTTATGTGCTTGACCTGGGCAACATGACGATGCGTTATATTTTCGAGTTTACTTTAGCGCCCTATGAGAAAGCAATTGTTAACACTTCAGGCGTGCTGCCCCATGGTGCAGGAGTGCAAATTGAAGTCCTTGAAATTCCGTACCCAGATGTTTTTGGTTTCGCTGAAGCCGGTGTCACGTCAGCTCCTTTTGACCAAGGTGTTTTCTTAAACAGCTAATTTTATCAATTTTTATTTCAAACCGCTTCATGCGGTTTTTTTGTATCTGCGGAGAATTTATGCCAATTGCCAAACCAGACTTGATGACGGTAGCTTTTGCAAGTGCCGGCCTGAAAAATGATATTCCTATTTCACCGCCTGGGGGGGCGGATGTCAATCAGGCATCCTATGATGCTGGCTTTCCGCCCGCGACTATGACGCCCATTGCTTCCGGCGGCAAACCCCCAGAAGGTCGCGACATGAATGGCATTTTGTATGACATTACGACGCATACAGTTTTTCAGAATGCTGGCGGTCAATACACGTTTGATGCTGATTTTGCAGCACAGATCGGCGGATATCCAAAAAATGCCGTTTTGCAATCAAATGACGGCAAATCCTCTTATGTCAGCTTGATCGACGATAACACGACCGATTTTAACGATAATCCATCATCCATCGGTACCGCCTGGGCGCCTTGGGCGGGTGAGGCAGTCAAAGGAGCAACGCAGTATTTTGCCAATGCTGCTGGCACCTCTGAAGTCATTACCGCAGCATTTGATCCGCCACTACTCGCGCTAACCGATGGCGTTACAGTCTGTATCCGAGCAGTAGCGGCTAATACCAGCACCAATCCCTCATTTAACCCTAACAGTCTGGGTGCGTTAACTATTGTCAAGGGCGCTAACTTGCCACTTGCCGCCGGAGATATCGGCAGTACTGGCTATTTGGCCCTCTTACAATACAGTCAAACGTTTAATAAATGGGTATTGCAAAATCCGGCCCACGGAATTGATCTGTCCGAATATGCCACCAAAACCGAAGTCAATGCAGGTCTAGCGACCAAGGCCGATACGAGCTATGTTAACAATGCGCTGACTCGTTATTTGCCTCTGGCCGGCGGAACGATGACCGGAAATATTACGACGTCGTCTTTTGGCCTACGGTATGGCATTGGCGAGTATCAATGCATCACGTTTTTAAATAACGAAGCTGATCAGGATTTTGAGCATGTCCCAGTATTGTTTGCGGGATACGATACCAGCAATTATGCACGGTATTCTTTTACGCGGCGAGGGGAAATTGTCTCTGAAGTAACATTTGACGGGCAATATCTCGGCAGGCATCGGATTCCCTCGATCACTGAAAAAGGCGGTACAGTCAATTGGTGGCGCAAATGGTCTGATGGCTGGCTGGAACAAGGTGGATATTTCAGCGCTAGCGACGCACTCCAGTCCATTGTTTTCCAATTACCCTATCAAAATGGGGATTACACCATAACAATCGGCACAATACGGTCGTCAGTCAACACATCAAATGTAGTAATACAAGATAAATTGCAGTCTTATTTTAATGTGCTGGCGACCGATGGATCAGCCGGAAACTGGCACGCCTGCGGCTGGGGAGCTTAATCATGATCGGAACGAAAATAACCAAGCCGGTAGACGACTGGCAACCTTATCGCGAAGCAGCAGAATGGTGCAACGCGAACAAAGCGGTCATTGAAGACAGGGGAGACTATTACGAAGTCGTCGCTCTGCCGGAACAGACGCTAGACGAAGCGAAAGCGATCAAACTGACCGAGATCAATAGTGCATGTGATAAAGTGCTCCATGACCTTGTGGGCACTTATCCCGCGCTTGAAATATTTACTTTTGAGCAACAGTTAGCAGATGCACGGGCCTACACCGCCGACAACACCGCAGAGACACCGGTTTTGTCAAAACTGGCCGTCGCCCGCGGTGTTGAACTGCCTGATCTGGTCAATCGGGTACTGGAAAAAGCAGAACATTTCAAGGATGTCTCCGCCCGTGCCGTCGGGCAACGACAAGCACTAGAAGATCAACTGAACGCCGCGAAGACTATTGATGACGTTAAAGCAATCGAGGTGCATATCATTATATGACAAATTATCTAAAGCAAATCTTGATAGCTTTAGACCAATTTGTTAACACGATTTTCTTCGGAAACGCCCGGGAAACCATTTCCGGACGAGCTTATCGAAAACGACACTTGAGACGATATC
>DBGFLV010000129.1:0-8877 GCA_048528425.1 Oxalobacter sp.
TCCGGTATTTTTTCCCGTGTCTGACATGGAGAGGCGGAAACGGTATGACTTATTTCCTGCAAGGGCGTTGGACTCACAAATGATATGATTACAGTTTTATCAGAACGTATTTTCCAGCAGTGCAATTAACGTCCATCAAGCTGTCGGGTTTCAAGTCGTTTGTCGACCCGACGACTATCCGGGTCAACGGAAAACGGATCGGGATAGTCGGGCCGAACGGTTGCGGTAAATCGAACATTATTGATGCCGTCCGTTGGGTGTTGGGAGAGTCACGCGCTTCCGAATTGCGCGGCGAATCCATGAAGGACGTCATCTTCAACGGAACCGTTCAGAGAAAGCCGGCAGGAAGAGCTTCTGTCGAACTGGTGTTTGACAATCCGGACGGGAAAATCGGTGGACAGTGGGGAAAGTACGGTGAACTTGCCGTCAAGCGCGTTTTAACCCGTGAAGGGGGTTCAACCTATTTCATCAACAACGTCGTTGTCCGGCGACGAGATGTTCAGGACATTTTCCTAGGGACAGGTCTGGGCCCGCGCGCCTACGCCATTATCGGACAGGGCATGATCGCCCGTATCATTGAAGCACGTCCGGAGGAACTGCGAACTTTTCTGGAAGAAGCGGCAGGCGTGTCGAAGTATCGCGAGAGGCGCCGGGAAACTGAAAACAGGCTGGCCGACACTCATGACAATCTGAACCGGGTAGCCGACATCTTGCATGAGTTGGAACATCGTCTGGAAAACCTCCGGACGCAGGCCGAGTTGGCGGAACAGTACCAAAGTCGGGTCAAAGCGCGTGAGCGGCAGCAACAACTGTTGTGGCTTTTACAAAAAGAAACCGGTATGCGCGAGTGCGCCGAGCTGACACAGGCGGTACAGAAAAGTCAAACCGATCTGGACGCGGCTACAGCTGATTTGTTCCATTGCGAGGCGTCATTGACGAAATGGCGTGAAACGCACGAACAGGTCAACCGGCAAGTGCATGCGGCACAGGGCAGTCTTTACCAAACCAATGCGGAAATCGGCAGCCTTGAAGCCCAGCTCCGTTACGTCGCTGAAACGAAAAAAAGATTGCAGACGCAAATCCGTGCCTGTCAGGATCAAAAGGAAGAATGGACTGTTCAGATAGCGACGTTGACTGAGGAACTTTCTGCCGAAAAAGCCAGTCTGGAGGAGATCCATGAACAGGGTGAGATCGTACGGGCAGTTCATGAACACCAGCTTGACACATTGCCGCACGCTGAAGAAAGGCTCGAAGCGGTGCAGGAAAAGGCGAGGGCGATTCACGATCACCTGTTGCACATTCGCCAGCAAATCGCCGTCTCCTCCAACAACCACAAAAATCTGAGCGACGCCCTGTCCGATTGCCGAACCCGGCAGGAAAGACGGGTTTTGCAAAAACGGCACCTACCGAAACCGGAGGCCGAAAAACGGGCTCTGTTGAAGGACGAACGGGCAGAGCTGGTCCAAAAGTTGGAAGAACTCCGTTTTACTGAAGAGGCGAAGCGGGAGTCACTTTTCGAGCTGGAAGAAACGTACCGGGTTTTGCAGGAACAACTCAACCGATGTCGCGCCGCGGGTGTTTCCGGCGAAGCCCGACTGGACGCCTTAAAGCAATTGCAAGAGAAAACGCAAACGAAAGAAAAGCTCCAGGAGTGGCTTGAAAAACATGACTTGTCCGGTTTTCCACCGTTGTGGCCTTCTATTCAAGTAGATGCCGGATGGGAAACGGCGTTGGAAGTCGTGCTGAAAGAGCGCTTGCAGTCGCTCGAACTGACGGCTCTCAAATGGACACAGGCGTTTGTCAAGGACTCTCCTCCCGCTAAAATCTGTTTTTTCGCTGACTGGCACGACGACCTCAGAAAAACTGGAGAAGACCGAACCGGCTTGACCCGATTGTCTGATCAGGTTGACTGTCAGAGGCCGTCTGTCAGAGCAGTTCTGAAAAACTGGTTGTGTCACATTTATGTTGCGGCCGATCTGCAAGAGGCACTGGAAAAACGGGAGAGATTGCCTGAAGGAGCCGTATTTGTGGTGCCCGAAGGACACACAATAGATCGTTACAGCGTTCGATTCTTTGCTGCCGATTCGGAAAAAGAAGGTTTTTTTTCAAGACAACGGGAAATCGACCGGTTAGAACGTATTCAGGGCGAGTTGAAAACAGAACAACTCGAGTTACTGGATCATTTTCAGGGAAGCAAACGAGCGTTGAAAGAGGCGGAAGCGCATCTTCAACAGATGCAACGGCAAGCCGCTGATTTGACCCAGCAGGTTCACGATTTGGAATTGACTATTTTGAAGTCCGAGGAAGCTGAACGGCATTATCGAGATCAGCTCGTTCAGATGGAAAAAGACATGGCAGAACTGGAAGCCCTTGCACGGGAAAAGCAGACTGCTCTAGAGGAAGAAGAAAAAAGACTGGAAGAACTGGATTCGCTTCTGGCAGAATGGCAGCAACAGGAAGAAGACATCCGTAAAGAGGTACTGGAAAAGGAAGAAGAACTGAAGGGTTTCCGAGAACAAGTGCGGCAATCGGAACGGCAAATGCAACAATTCGCTTTTGAAAAAGCTTCATTGGGAAAGCGGCTGATCGAACTGGAGAGTCGGCTCGAGGCGGCGCACCGCCAACTCAGTACAGCAGGAGAAAAACTGATTCAGGGACAACTCGAACTTCAGGGGTTAGATGATGAAGTCGTTCAAGAAGGGCTTCAAACGCTGCTTGAAAAACGTCTCGTTCAGGAAGAAGCCCTAACCGGACTGAGACAGGAGCTGGACGGCCTGGACGAACAGCTGAGAACGGAGATGGAACGTCGGCTTCGGCTTGAAAAAAGTCTTCAGCCTCGGCGCGAGAATGTGGTGGCCTTGCAGCTGAAGGAACAGGCAGCCCGGCTGCACGTTGAACAATACGAACAGAAGCTGCATGAAGCAAAAGCGGACGTAGCTGAATTGATGAAAGCCATCCCGCCCGGTGCAAAGTCGTCGGTTTTCCAGAAGGAAATCGATCGTTTGTCCAGTGAAATCGAAAGCATGGGACCGGTTAATCTAGGGGCGGCAATGGAACTGAAAGAAGGGGAAACGCGAAAGCGTTATCTTGATGAACAACATCGGGATCTGACGGAAGCCATCGCTACGCTTGAAGACGCTATAAAACGTATTGATCGGGAAACGCGGCTGTTGCTGAAGACGACTTTCGATCGGGTCAATCAATCGCTGGGTGAACTGTTTCCGGCTCTATTCGGCGGAGGACACGCGGAACTTTTGATGGAGGGGGGCGAGATTCTGGAGGCGGGCGTACAGATTATGGCGCAACCCCCCGGTAAAAAAAATGCCACAATTCATCTCTTGTCGGGTGGAGAAAAAGCGCTAACCGCGATAGCATTGATTTTTTCGTTGTTTCAGCTGAATCCGGCGCCTTTTTGCCTTCTGGATGAAGTGGATGCCCCGCTGGACGATGCCAACACGGAGCGGTTTGGCAAGATGGTAGCTGAAATGTCGGGGCAAACCCAGTTTCTGTTTATCTCGCATAACCGGATCGCGATGGAAATGGCGGAAGAACTGATCGGTGTGACCATGCAGGAACAGGGTGTTTCCCGGATTGTAACGGTAGACATTGACGATGCGGCAACATTTTCAGAAGAGGTTTTAAAAGCATGACGGATTTACAGATAAGCTTGATTGGGATCGGCATAGCGATTGTCATCGGTGTTGTCGCCTATAACAAATGGCAGGAATACCGGGCACGCAAGCACGTTGAGAGGGCTTTTTCCGACCCGGTAGACGATGTGTTGATGAAAACGGATAAAATGGACGGAAAAGAGCAACGTCAGGAACCGGTTCTGGACGGGTTCGTTCCCGAAGCATCAGACGCCAAACCGGCCGGTGATGTCTCGTCGGTTTCTGAAGAAGCGTTTCCGGAAAACGAAGACAATGGCGAAGTCGTTATACCGAAAACAGCCGAATGGCCGCTTGACGAGTTGATCGAGCAACCGGTCGTTCTTACCCTGGAAGAAAGCGTTCGGGCCGAGAAAATACTGCCTCATCTTCAATCACTGCGCTACGTGGGCAACAAACCGGTTCGTTTTCTGGGAGGGGCAGACAACGGCGAAGGCCAATCCGAAAACGCCTGGAAGGTGATTGCGCAGGGAGAAAGTTATCGCCGACTCAAAGCCTGTGTCCAGTTGGCCAACCGTAACGGTGCTTTAAATGAAATCGAGTTTTCTGAACTGTTGATGCGGTTGCGGCAGATTGGTGATGCGATCGGTGCCGAACCGGAAGTTCCCGACATGGCTGATGTCATTGAAAAAGCACGACAACTTTACCAGTTCGTTTCCGATCACGACGCCAAACTAGGTATCAGTATCCGAAGTAACGGTACACCCTGGCAGGTGGTGACCTTGAACACCGCTC
Source organism: Oxalobacter sp. (assembly GCA_048528425.1). GTDB lineage: Bacteria > Pseudomonadota > Gammaproteobacteria > Burkholderiales > Burkholderiaceae_D > Oxalobacter. The sequence continues at coordinate 4,404 of DBGFLV010000129.1, forward strand.
TCGAAAAACAGGGATTTGAACATCGGCCGGATGGCTTGTTCGTCATGAAAGACAAGGAGAACGGCGGCGTATTATTCACTTTGTCGACCAACGAGTTGCCGGCGTCGGAAACGGCCACCCGCTTGACGCTGTTGCTGGATGTGCCGTGTGTTGCACCGGAAAAGGAAGGTTTCAGCCAGATGGTCCAGTGTGGAAAAGCACTTTGTATCCGGCTTGACGGAGCGTTGATCGACGACGGCAACCAATTGCTGACGGATCAGTTCCTCGAAGAGATAGCGGGGCAGGTTAACGACTTCTACAAGGAAATGCAGGCGTGTTCGGTTCCGGCCGGTTCCGGTCGTGCCTTGAGATTGTTTAATTGATCATGCAGACGAATTTGTTCGACCTCTCCCCAAACGGGAAGAGTTTAGAGGACGAGGTTGCTGCATTGCGCAGTGAAATAGAACGTTACAACTACGCTTATTATGTTCTGGACGCCCCTATCGTTCCCGACTCGGAATACGACCGTCTCTTCAGACGATTGCAGGAGCTTGAAGCAGAACATCCCGAATTGATCGTTCCGGGTTCACCTACCCAACGGGTTGGCGGTTCGCCTCTGTCGCAGTTCGAGAAAGTGGAACACCGGATACCGATGTTGTCGTTGCAAAACGGTTTGTCAGCAGAAGAAGTGGAAGCGTTTGACCGCCGTATCAGCGAAGAATTGGGCAATAGCGAAGTAGCGTACGAGGCCGAGTTGAAATTCGACGGACTGGCCGTCAATTTGCGTTATGAAAAAGGTGAACTGGTGCAAGCCACGACCCGGGGTGACGGGGTGTGGGGAGAGAACATCACGTCCAACGTCCGTACTGTCCGTTCTATCCCCTTGCATCTATCCGGAAAGGTCCTCCCCGACGTTCTCGAGGTTAGAGGCGAAGTGCTAATGTTCAAAAAGGATTTTGACGAACTGAACAAACGTCAGCGCGAAAACGATCAAAAAGAGTTTGTCAATCCGCGCAATGCGGCAGCCGGGAGTCTGCGTCAATTAGATCCCCGGATAACCGCTTCCCGGCAGCTCCGGTTTTTCGCTTACGGTATCGGAGAGTTGGCGGGGACGGTATTGCCGAATACGCAAAGCGGCCTGCTTGACTGGTTCGTGAAACTGGGAGTACCGGTGTGTCAGGAAAGAAAAGTCGTCAAGGGATTGGATGGGTTGATGGCGTTCTTCCATGAAATCGAGCGGCGTCGTGATGCATTGCCGTACGAAATCGATGGCGTTGTTTATAAGGTCAATCGTCTGGTCGATCAACAAAAGCTCGGATTCATTTCGCGTGCGCCGCGATTTGCCCTGGCCCATAAGTTTCCTGCCCAGGAAGTGTTGACGGAAGTGACGGATATCGGTGTTCAGGTCGGTCGTACCGGCGCCGTCACACCGGTAGCCCGGTTGAAACCGGTTTTTGTCGGTGGAGCGACCGTCACGAACGCTACGCTTCACAATGAAGACGAAGTGCGCCGCAAGGATGTCCGAATTGGCGATACCGTCATTATACGAAGAGCCGGCGACGTCATCCCGGAAGTGGTCGAGCCGGTGTTGGAAAGGCGGCCGGAGGATGCCCGGGAATTCGTCATGCCGGCGGTGTGCCCTGTTTGTGGTTCGCCCATTATTCGGCCGGAAGAAGAGGCAGTAGCCCGTTGTTCGGGCGGCTGGATCAAGTGTCCGGCCCAGCGAAAAGGCGGATTGCAGTTGTTCGCTTCAAGAAAAGCCTTAAATATTGAGGGGCTGGGTGAACAGCTGATTGATCAGCTGGTCGACAAGGGCATCATTAACGATGCAGCCGATTTGTACCGTCTGGATTTGGAAACGTTGGCCGGTCTGGACCGCATGGCGGAAAAATCCGCCACCAATCTGCTGGAAGAACTCGACAAATCAAAACAGACGACGTTGTCACGTTTTCTGTTCGCCCTGGGAATTCGTCACGTCGGTGAGGCAACAGCCCGTGCGCTGGCGGATTATTTCGGTAATTTGAGTGATCTGATGCGTGCAAGCGAAGAACAATTGCTGGAAGTGGAAGACATCGGTCCAGTGGTCGCCGCCTCCATCAGGCAATTTTTTCTGGACGAACGCAATCGTGAACTGATCAGAAAATTGCAGGCGGCAGGCATTCACTGGCCTGAAAAAGCCATGAAGGAGAAAGCACCTTCGTTACCGCTGGAAAACAAGCGGTTCGTTTTGACCGGGACACTGTCGACCCTGACACGGGATGAGGCGGCCGATCTTATCCGACGTCAAGGGGGCAAAGTCGGCAGCGCCGTTTCCAAAAAGACGGATTACGTCCTGGCCGGTAGCGAAGCCGGCAGTAAATTGTCGAAAGCGCAAGCATTGGGCATTAAAATAATAGACGAGAACGAGTTTTTGCAACTGATAAACCATGACAAGAATAACTAAGGCCGTTTTTCCTGTTGCCGGATTCGGCAGCCGCTTTTTGCCGGCGACAAAAGCACAACCCAAGGAAATGCTTCCGGTTGTGGATAAACCGTTGATTCAATACGCCGTGGAAGAGGCTGTATCGGCCGGCATCAATGAACTGATTTTCATCACGGGACGCAACAAGCGCGCTATTGAAGATCACTTCGACAAGGCTTACGAACTCGAAACCGAACTCGAAGCAGCGGGCAAAGACAAGTTGCTGGAACACATCCGGGATATTTTGCCCAAGCATGTCAATTGCATTTACATCAGGCAGGTCAATCCGCTTGGATTGGGACACGCCGTTCTGTGTGCCCGCCCGGTTGTCGGGAACGAACCTTTTGCCGTGTTGTTGGCGGATGATTTCATGGCAGTCGAGGAGAACTGCCCGACGGTGTTGCAACAAATGGTCGAGTTGTATGAGAAGGAATCGAAAAGTATTTTGGCCGTCCAGAATGTTGAACGACAGCACACCAGACAATACGGCATAGTGGATGCGACGCCTTACCGGGATGGCCTTGAATTCATCAATGCCATCGTTGAAAAACCGTCTCCCGAGACGGCTCCTTCCACCTTGGCGGTCGTAGGCCGTTATATCCTGAATCCCACTGTTTTCCGGTATCTGGAAGTGGAAGAAAAAGGCATGGGAGGTGAAATCCAGTTGACTGACGCCATTGCCAAGCTGGTCGCGACGGAAGACGTCTGTGCCTATCATTTCAAAGGACAGCGTTTTGATTGTGGCTCCAAGATCGGTTATCTGAAAGCGACAGTGACGATGGGTATGAAGCATCCGGAAGTCAGGGAGGAATTCAGGCGTTTTATTGCCGATACACAACTTTTGGAGCAGAAATAATGGCTGTCCGGAAAATCCTGAAAATGGGCGATTCCCGCTTGTTGCGTGAATCCGAACCAATTCGTGAGTTCGATACGCCCGAATTGCATGAATTGATTGCAGACCTGGTTGAAACCATGCACTTTGCCGATGGTGCCGGTCTCGCAGCACCGCAAATCGGCGTTTTGAAAAGGGTGGTGGTTTTCGGTTATGACGAGAACAACCGCTATCCTGACGCGCCTCCTGTGCCGAAGACCGTATTGATCAATCCCGTTATCCGGCCGTTGACGGATGAATTGGACGAAGGATGGGAAGGATGTTTGTCCATTCCAGGCATGAGAGGCATTGTGCCACGGTATTTAAAAATCCGTTACGAAGGGTTTGACCCCTATGGACGCCCTGTCAGCCGGGAAGCTGAAGGCTTTCACGCCCGCGTCGTTCAGCATGAATGTGACCATCTGGATGGCATCCTTTACCCGTTCCGTATCGTCGACCTGGGATTGTTCGGTTTTTCCGACGGGTTTGACGAAGACAATTCCCGGCCATGACCGGTCCCGTACTGCAAATGTTTTTTGCCGTACGGGTCAGAAAGTTTCTTCCGGCCCCAGATATCGCCACTGTCCCGGAGGCAGATTTCCCAGCCTTACCCGACCGATCCGAACCCGTTTCAAACCCGTTACTTTCAACCCAACCGCTTCGCACATTCTTCTGATTTGTCTTTTCTTGCCTTCGCGAAGGACAAAACGCAGTTGATCGTCGTTTTGCCAATCGACCCGGGCCGGCAAGAGTGTGCTGCCATCCAGTTTCAGACCGTGCCTTAAGCGTTGCAAATCCTGGTCGGGAAGTTTTCCGGGTTTCAGATAGGTCACACGAACCAGGTATTCCTTCTCTACAGTTGAAGATTCGCCGACCAATTGTTTGGCGACGCGCCCGTCCTGTGTCAATACAAGCAGACCGACCGAATCAATGTCCAGTCTTCCGGCAGGTACCAAATTCCGCAATTGAGACGGCCTGAACTTTTCCGGAGAAAGATCGTTTTTCCATCGGGTAGCTTCACTCACCAGCGTGATAGCCGGTTTGTAACCGTCTTCCGCCTGTCCGCTGACGTAACCGACCGGTTTGTTGATCAGAATGGTCACTCTTTTGGCCTGTTCGTCAAAAGCCGGTTTCTCGATCGCGATTTTTTGGTGGGGCAGCAC
>DBGFLV010000130.1:0-12797 GCA_048528425.1 Oxalobacter sp.
CAGCAGGAAGCCAGGCCGCATTTGCGCGGGCCGACGTGTTCCAGCCAGTTCCCCAAAATTGCCGTCGTCGTCCCGAGCATGAAGAACAGAATGCCGAAAATGACGCTACACATCACGACTTTCCAGTCGCATTGGGTCGTAAACAACTGAGCGAAAAGACTCATGTCTGCGGGACATGCCAGAGCTTTGCCAAGACCTTGAGAAACACCGACCAGCTTGGACATTGGCAACCAGAACACGGACATACCGTAACCCATACCGACGCAAAGGTGAATCATCAATGCGGAAGTAGGAACCAGCCAGCGATTGAACCCCTCGCCCGCTACGGTATACTCCTTACCGAGCTTCAAAAATGACATACTATACTCCTTACACCCTATGAAAAAAAAATCGAACATGCTTTCAGGCACATCTGCTCTTTGTTCATCTGCAACACCACGCAAAATGCATTGATGAACCCAAAATTATCGTCGCATAATACCATTGCTAAATTCGGTAGGCTATAAGTAATTTTTTGCATATATCACATCCGTGATTCCGTTATGGGTTACAATGCAGTATGTACAAAGTTTCCATAGAACCGCACTGGCGAATTGCACATGGCAAAAAACCGTCGATCGACACGGCCATGCTGTTGCGTCTTTTAGATGCGATTCAAACGGAAGGTGCCATTTTGCAGGCCGCCAAGGGGTTGGGACTGTCGTACCGGCATGCCTGGGGACTGTTGCGGGAAGCTGAATCCGTTTTCGGTACGCCTCTTCTTGAAAAACACCGTGGACGCGGAACAACACTGACCCGTTTTGCCACCACTTTGTTGTGGGCGGAACGGCGTATCGCTGCCCGGTTGTCCCCAACACTGGAATCGTTGTCGTCCGAACTGGAAACCGAACTGGCCAAAAGCGTTTTAGGCAACAATCGGCCCATGCGGCTGTGCGCCAGTCACGGGTTCGCCATTTCCACGCTGATGGAGCACATCAACCGGCTGGAACTGCCTATCAAACTGCGTTACCAGAACAGCATGGAGTCACTGGCCACCCTGGCTCAGGGCGATTGCGAAATCGCCGGTTTCCACCTGCCAGTCGACGTTTACGAAGATAGCGTACTCCAGCTTTATCTGCGTTTTCTCTCGCGGGACGAGCATCGCTTGATCCATTTGGCCAATTTGAAGCAAGGCCTGTTGATCGCACGGGGCAATCCGAAAAGGATTCTGTCGTTTCAGGATCTGACGCGCTCCGACATCCGCTTCGTCAACCGGCAAATCGGTTCCAGCACCCGGCAGGTACTGGAAACGCTACTGGCCAAAAACCGGATTGAGCCAACCGACATCAACGGTTTCGAAACGACCGAATTCACCCATGCCGCCGTCGCCGCTTACATTGCCAGCAACATGGCCGACGTCGGATTCGGCGTCGAAACGGCAGCGCACCGTTTCGGTCTGGATTTCGTACCGCTGGTCAGGGAACGCTATTTCTTCGCGATCGCCCGTGAAACCCTGGAGAGCAGCACCTTGCAAGCGATGCTCTCCATCATGCGCAGCGATGTTTTCATTCACGAAATCAACCAGCTCGGTGGTTACGACGCGTCCGAAACAGGCAGAATTTATGAGGTCAGCGACGTTTTCAGACTGACCGACATTTAATCTCACCTTTCCACGGTCACAGGCGGGAAAAGGCCGCTGGTGTCTTTCGGTTTGACGGCGACTTTCGCGGCAAGCCGGTAGGCGATCTCCCGGAAAACTTTGGCTGTCATTCCGTCCGGTTCGGCCGCTACCACCGGTTTGCCCATGTCCGTCTGTTCGCGCACCGCCATATTCAACGGAATTTCACCCAGCGAATCGACTCCGTAAGCCTCACTCATCCGTTTACCACCGTCTTTACCGAAAATGGACTCGATCTGTCCGCAATGCGAACAAACATAAGCACTCATGTTTTCGACAACACCCAGTATGTCAACCTCCATTTTCCGAAACAGCATCAGGCCTTTTCGCGCGTCCAGAACGGCCACTTCCTGCGGGGTCGTGACGACGACGGCACCGGTTAACGGGGCTTTCTGGGACAGCGTCAGTTGGATGTCGCCCGTTCCGGGGGGCATGTCGATCAGAAGATAATCCAGATCACGCCATTTCGTTTGAGTCAGCAGCTGCATCACGGCTTGCGTAATCATGGGAGCACGCCAGGCAAGGGGCTGGACGGAATCCATCATGAATCCGATCGACATGAGTTGCACACCGTATTTTTCAATCGGATCAACATGTTCCCCGTCGGACGACATCGGCTTTTCGGAAATCCCCATCAGGGTCGGCTGTGAAGGCCCGTAAATGTCGGCGTCTAGAATACCCACGCGGGCCCCTTCCGCTTTCAGGGAAAGCGCCAGATTGGCCGTTACCGTCGATTTGCCGACTCCCCCTTTGCCGGAAGACACGGCAATGATGTTTTTGACACCGGCAAGCGGCCTGACCCCACGCCGAACCGCATGCGTCAAAATGCGGGTGGTCACTTCCACCTGGATTTCTCCGATACCCTCGATCTGTTTCAACGCCGCCGTCACCCGGTTTTTGATGAATTCGTGCCGGCTTTTCGCCGGATAACCGAGTTCGATCGTGACGGACACGCGACGACCGTCAATAACCACGTTCTTTACGGCATGAGCACTGACGTAGTCGGTTTTCAAATACTCGTCGGTCACTGTAGAAACGGCCTGACAGACGGCCTCTGGCGTAATGGACATTTTTTCTCCTTTCATATCGGCAGAAGTCTAGCGCAAATCGGCAAAAGATGCCCGTTTCATCCCGGATGACTGGTAAAATGAAGCTTTACCGTCAATTTACATTCATCATGTCACGAAAGCTGTTTGTCACGACTGCCCTGCCTTACGCCAACGCTCCGTTTCACATCGGACACATCATGGAGTACATCCAGGCCGATATCTGGGTTCGCTTCCAGCGCATGCAGCAGGACGAGGGAAAACAACGGGAGGTTCACTTCGTCGGCGCCGACGACGTTCATGGCGCGCCCATCATGATCGCGGCCGAAAAGGCCGGAAAAACGCCCCAGGCATTCGTCGCCGAAATTGCGGCCGGACGAAAAGCGCCGTTAAACGGTTTTTTGATCAGTTTCGACAATTGGCATTCGACCGATGGCCCCGAAAACTACGCTTTTTCCCGTGAAATCTACCGACGTTTAAAGGCGAAAGGCCTGATCGTGTCGAAAACGATCGAACAGTTTTTCGACCCGGTGAAAGAAATGTTTCTGCCAGACCGCTACATCAAGGGTGAATGCCCGAAATGCGGAGCGAAAGACCAGTACGGTGACACCTGTGAAGCGTGCAGCAGCGTCTATCTTCCGACCGACCTGAAAAATCCCTATTCCATTCTGACCGGTGCCACCCCGGTTATGAAACAGTCCGAACACTTCTTTTTCAGACTGTCCGATCCGCAGTGCGTCGCCTTTCTAAAGGAATGGGCGTTAGGCGAAGTCAACGGTCAACCGCGGCTGCAACCGGAAGTGGCCAACAAGGCCCTGGAATGGCTGGGAGGGAAAAACGGCGAAGAAAACGCGTTGTCCGACTGGGACATCAGCCGTGACGCGCCTTACTTCGGTATCGAAATACCGGATGCCCCCGGCAAATACTTTTACGTCTGGCTCGACGCCCCGGTCGGCTATTTAGCCTCACTTCAAAACCATTTCGACAAAACAGGGGGCAACTACGACGCTTTCATGGCTGATCCCGACACCGAACAGGTTCACTTCATCGGAAAAGACATCATTTATTTCCATACGCTCTTCTGGCCTGCCATGCTGCACTTTGCCGACATGCGCGTCCCCGACAACGTCTACGTCCACGGCTTTATCACCGTCGGCGGTGAAAAAATGTCCAAGTCCCGCGGCACCGGCATTTCTCCGCTGCGCTATCTGGACATTGGAATGAATCCGGAATGGCTGCGTTATTATCTCGCTGCCAAATTGTCCGACCGCGTCGAAGACATCGACTTCACTGGAGACGATTTCATGGCCCGCGTCAACGCTGATCTGGTCGGCAAGTACGTCAACATCGCCAGCCGTGCCGCCGGTTTCATCACCAAGCGTTTCGGCGGTAAACTGGCCAGTGGCTTGACCACTGCCGATACACCGGTTCTGAAAAACCTGAAAGCCGCTTCTGACGACATTGCCGGACTCTACGAGCGACGCGAATACGGCAAGGCGCTCCGCCAAATCATGCATCTGGCCGATGAAGTCAACGCTTACGTCGACGAAAACAAACCCTGGGTGCTGGCCAAAGACCCGGCCAGGACAGAAGAACTGCATCAGGTATCAACCCGGCTTTTGGAAGCGTTCCGCTTGTTGACCCTTTACCTGAAGCCGGTTCTACCGGCGGTGGCCGAAAAAGTGGAAGCGTTTTTGAACCTTCCGCCCCTCACCTGGTCAGACGTGACAGTACCGCTGAAAGACGGTCATGCGATCAACCCTTACGAACACCTGATGCAACGTGTGGATCAGAAAATGCTGGACAAATTGTTCGATGCCCCGGAACCGGCCGGGCAAGCTGTAACCGAACCGGAAAAAAACGAACCGGCCGTCGAGCCGCTCGCTCCCCAGATCACCATCGACGATTTCGCCAAAGTCGACATGCGCATCGCCGAAATCGTCGATTGCAGTCTCGTCGACGGTGCCGACAAATTGTTAAGATTGTCTCTCGACGTCGGTGAGGGCAAACTGCGCCAGGTTTTCGCCGGTATCCGTTCCGCTTACCGACCGGAAGACCTCATCGGAAAAATGACCGTCGTCGTCGCCAACCTGGCGCCGAGAAAGATGAAATTCGGTATTTCCGAAGGCATGGTCATGGCCGCGTCCGGTAAAAACGATCCCGGCATTTACCTGCTTACCCCTTGGCCCGGTGCGAAACCGGGCATGCGGTTGCGATAAACTATGCTGAAAAAAATCGTCGTGCGTGAAGCCCTTCTGGACGACGCCCGTTTGATTGCCGATTTGACCAGAAAAGCCTGGGCGGGCAAATGTCCGCCTACGGCAAGAGGCCATCGTGACACTTGGGTCAACGTGTCGGAAGACCTGCACAAGGGAGGCGCTTTCATTCTGTTAATCGACGGGACACCGGCCGGTTCATTGCGCTGGACACCGGTTGATGAAGACGAATCCATTTGGAAAATCCGGAGACTGGGCGTCCTTCCCGCTTTTTGCGGCCAAAACCTGTCCCAACATCTACTGGAAGCGATCATCCACCACGCACAACTGTGCGAAGTCACCGAACTGAGACTTTTCCTGCACCATTACCTTGAACCGCTGACTCATCTTTATGAAGCCTATGGTTTCGAATTGGCGCCCGAAATCGAATTTTCGACTCGCGACACGCTCGATCCACCACCGCTTATGATGCGGAAAACGCTTTATGACTGATCGACTCCCCTGGAATCGGTTCGGACACGTCAAAAAGCGTTTTTCACCGTACTCACCCCATCCAACCCGACACCACCATGATCCAATTCAGACTGCTACACCGTTACGTTTCAGAGCTGGACCGCTCGTTAAAAACCTGGCGATCGCGTTTTCCGGCACGTTTTAATCCTGTTTCTCCGGCTTTTACGCCGTCATCGCTTGAAAAGCGGGCAGCGGGGACACTCCCTTTCACCCTGAAAAACCGGGCATCTCGTCAAAAACCGAAATCGTCGCATTGACCGGGAAGAAAAAGAGATTTTTTGTGAACGATACGATGAACACCGACGTACCTTCTCCCGTTTCCTCCGAAGAGGGCAGAATGACCGCGAATGCCGCCCGCCTATACGGCGAAACCGTCACTGGACTGCCAGACGACTTGTACATTCCGCCCGAAGCGCTGGAAGTGTTTCTGGACGCTTTTGAAGGACCGCTCGACTTGCTGCTGTATCTGATCCGTCGCCAGCATTTCAACATTATGGATATCCCGATGGCCCAGTTAACGAGGCAATATCTGCACTACATCGACCGCATCCGGGAACGAAAGCTGGAACTGGCTGCTGATTACCTCTTGATGGCGGCCATGCTGGTGGAAATCAAATCGCGTCTTTTGCTCCCGAAGACAGTAACGGAAACAGAGACAGAACCGGAAGATCCCCGTGCCGAACTGGTGCGCCGTCTTCTGGAATACGAACGCATGAAACAGGCCGCCGGATCACTTGACGCCCTGCCCAAACTCGGCGGCGATTTTTTCCTGCCCGGGGTAACGGTGGTACAGGATACCGTTCCCAACTGGCCTGCCGTCTCGGCCGACGAACTGAAACACGCTTTTGCCGAGATCGTTCGACGGGCTAAACTGCTGGCCAAACACGCGGTCGGCAAACAAGAACTGTCGGTACGCGAACACATGACAGTCATTTTGCGCCAGTTGCAAAATGCCCGGTTCGTCGAGTTTTACGACCTGTTCGACGAATCGGCAAGCGTTGCCGTTGTGGTCGTGCATTTTCTAGCCCTTCTGGAACTGGCCAAAGAGGCCCTGATCGACGTGACCCAGGCCGAGGCGGGAGCACCGATCTATATAAGGTTGACCCGGTACCACGATTGAGCACAGAATACAGTTTTAACGCTTTTTAATATTGATTACCTTTCTTTTCCAGATTGCCGGCACTTATGAAAGTCGTTACCACCATTGAAGAACTCCGCAACCAGTTACGCGGACAATTGCGCACCGCCTTCGTTCCCACGATGGGCAACCTCCATGACGGTCATTTGTCCCTGATGCGGCTTGCCAAAAAACACGGCGACCCCGTCGTCGCTTCCATCTTCGTCAACCGGTTGCAATTCGGCCCCAACGAAGACTTCGACACCTATCCGCGCACGTTCAAAGCCGACGTTGAAAAGTTGGAAAAGGAAGGCGTTTACGTGCTTTTCGCACCGACTGAAAAAGACATGTATCCGGTACCCCAGGAATTTCGTGTCCAGCCTCCCGAAGAACTGGCCGCCATATTGGAAGGCAAATTCCGTCCCGGTTTTTTCAATGGCGTCACCACGGTATTGTTGAAGCTCTTTTCATGCGTCAATCCGGCCGTGGCCATTTTCGGCAAAAAGGATTACCAGCAACTGATGGTCGTGCGCAACATGGCCCAGCAGTTTGCCCTGCCGACCCGGATCGTCGCGGCTGAAACGTACCGGGCCGACGACGGACTCGCCTTGTCGTCTAGGAACATGTACCTGTCGCCGGAACAGCGCCGGGAAGCCCCAGCCCTGTACCGGACCCTTCAAAACATTGCCGAAAAAATGCACGGTGGTTACCTGGACATCTACAAGCTGGAAAAACATGCGATGGAAGAACTGCGCCAGCGCGGCTGGGCACCGGACTACATCTCAATCCGAAAACAGTTCAACCTGCAACCGCCCACTGCCGGCGAACTGGCGGAAAAGGAACCGCTGGTTGTCCTGGCCGCCGCTAAACTGGGCGACACCCGGCTGATTGACAATCTCGAAATCTGAGCGGTTCCGCTGTAAAAATCCCTGCAAAAAGGGGAAAACTCCGCTTTTTGCCGGGTGCTGTTTCTTTTCCCGGAAAAGCGCGCCCTTTCCTACTGGCGTGCCTTTAGAAAGGCGGTCCGGTTTTTTCTTGCCTTGTCCAGCTGCCGGCACAACAGACCGGTTCCGTCCAGCATTCTCGGCCCGGGCCGGTCGAGCCAGTCGGGTTCCATGCCGAACAAATTGCCGTAACGCACCGCATCCAGCATTGTGTACCGTTTCCAGCCGACAAGACCGTTCTTTTCCATCACCGTTCCCTTCGAACTGACGATCACTTCCGGATTGGCCAGTAAAACGGCTTCGGTACTGACACCGGGGGCCAGCACAGGCAAATCGGCAAATACGTTTTGTCCTCCGCACAGTTCGATAGCGTCCTGAACAATGTGACGCCCGTTCAACGTAAAAAGAGGCGTATCGGACACCTGGTAGAAAATACGCAGTGGAGAACGGTGGCTGTACTGCCTTTTCAGGGAATCCAGCCTTTCCTGCCACCGACCGGCTTTCCGGCGGCCCGCCGCTTCGTGACCCGACAAAATACCGAGGCGTATCATATTGTCGGGAATGTCTTTCAGACGACGCGGATTGCTGTAAAAAACCGGAATACCGGCCTTTTCGAGTTTGGCCACCTGTTTCGGCGAATTGCCTCCGCTCCAGAGGACGATCAAATCCGGTTTCAGGGCGAAAATCCGTTCCAAATCAAGCTGCCTGAAGTCACCCACCTGCGGAAGACGTCTTGCCGCTTCCGGATAGTCGCTGTATTGCGTCGCACCCACTACCTCGTGGCCGGCTCCGACTGCAAAGAGGAGTTCCGTAGCATGCGGCGACAGGGAAACGATCCGTTTTGCCGGCTCCGGTAACGTCACTGTTTTGCCCGCATCATCGGTGACGCTGACCGAAGCAAAAGCATTGGCGGCAAAAAATCCGATGCACCAGAGCCACTTTTTCACAAACGATGCCGTCATTGTTCTCCTTTCAGAACGATACGAAAACAGGTCGGTTGCCGTAACAAAGTCGTTTAACCGGATACTGCAAACAACGCGTCAGCTTTTCCGGACACATCATGGCGTCCTGCCCTCCTGCTTCCCAGTCGCCGTCACCATATAAAAGCAACACATGCGAAGCCACGTCAAAAGCGAGATTCAGATCGTGCACGACCATGACGACCGCTCTGTTCTGTTCCCGGCACAGGGCGGCCATCGTCTTCATCAAAAGAACCCGATGCGCCAAATCCAACGCAGCTGCCGGCTCGTCCAACAGCATCAGTGGCGTATCTTGCGCCAAAAGCGCGGCAATCGCCACCCGCTGCCGTTCGCCACCTGACAAACTTCGGATGTCGCGCTCGGCCAGATCAAGCGCATCCAGACACATCAGCGAGTGCCGAACCGTTTGCGCTTCTTCTTCGGATTCCCACAAACGTCCGGCCCGATAAGGAAACCGGGAAGCCAACACCGTTTCAAAAACAGTAAAGCCGAAAGCGTCTTCCCGGCCCTGCGGCAGATAAGCACGTTGTCGGGCGAGTTCAACCGCCGTCCAGCTCGAAAGGGGACGCTCGTCCAGCCACACTTCTCCTCCGTCCGCTGGGCGCAAACCGGTCAGCGTTTTCAACAGAGTCGTTTTTCCTGTCCCGTTCCGGCCGACAACGAACCAGCACTGTCCGGATTCCACCGTCCAATCAAGACCGGAAATAAGCCGTTTGGTGTCGACGTTCAACGACAGATTCCGCGTTTGAAGTCTCATACCTGACGGCTCCGGTACAACTGAAATAAAAAAACGGGCACGCCGATCAGGGACGTCACCACGCCGACCGGCAGTTGATGGGGCGAGAGCAGTGTTCTGGCCAGTGTATCGGTCACGACCAGAAAGAAACCGCCTGCCATGAGCACGGCCGGCACCAGAAAACGGTGATCGGGCCCCCAGATCATCCGGCAGGCGTGCGGCACGATCAGCCCGACAAAGCCGATATTGCCCGCTCCGGTCACGGCGGTGGCCGTCAACAAAGCGCTTCCGGCAAAAAGCCCTTTTTTGAGCACGTCCACCTGGACGCCTAACGTTGCCGCCCTGTCTGTCCCCAGCGCCAGCAAGTTGACGGCCGGCGACCCACGCCAGGCCAGCAGAAAAACAAGGCCAACGATGCCGGCTGACCCGACATGAACGGTAGCGCCCGAGAGGTCACCCACCAGCCAGAAAACCATACCCCGCAAATCCCGGTCCGGCGCAACCGTCAGCAACAAGGTCACAAGCGCTCCACAACCGAAAGCCAGAATGACCCCGGTCAGCAACAAACGGGAAGAACCGGAGGCCGATTCGAAATCCCGCCTGGAAAGGCCATATAGCACCAGCGCCACTGCCATAGCCGTGACAAACGCCGTGACGTTAATCGCCCAGACCGATGCCGATACCAGCAACATGGCCAGCGCGCCGACGGATGCGCCGCCGGACACACCGAGCACATACGGATCGGCCAACGGATTGCGCAACAACGCCTGCATCAGACAACCGGCCAACGCCAGCGCTGCACCGGTCACGAACGCGGCCATAGCCCGGAGAAGCCGCATTTCCAGCAACGTCGCTTCCAAAGAACCGGTTTGTCCCGTCATCAGTCCGGTAACGCCCGTCAAAAGCTCCGACGCCCCCAGACTGACCGAACCGGCCATGCCAGCAAATAAAAAAGCGGCGACCGACAGACACACCAGCGTCCAGAGCCACATCGTTCGACGCCTTCTCGACAGGATAACCGGTGTGCTGAAACGGGAAACGTGCGGCATGACAAACAGGTCTTTCGGCAATCAGAAAAATGCCATTTTACAGCTTGACGTTCACGCCGACATAAGCACTGCGGTCAGGCTGTTCGTAACCATATACCGTTTCGTATTCCTTGTTCAGGAGATTTTCGAGCCGGGCATACAGCGAAACCTCTTTCGTCAGGCGATAACGAGCGTCCAGATTGACCAACCAGAACGAAGGCAACTCATAACTGCCATCCGGACGATTGCCGGTATACTGCACAGAGCCACCCAGATACCAGGTTCCGAACGTTTTGGAGACGTCCAGCGACGCCAGATTTTTCGCCCGGCGCGCCAGCCTTTGCCCGTTGGAACGGTCTTTTGGATCCTGTATCGTGACATTGGCGCGGACGTCGACGTCAGCCAGCCGGGTTTGCGCGGTCAGTTCTAATCCCTTGTTCTTGGCTTTCGCAATATTGTTGTAGCCTCCCATCCCCCCGTTCATCGCCGTATCCCAATTGATCAGATCGCGGGTATGCCACTGGAAAGCCGACAAACGGACCAACGTCGGCCCGCTGGCATATTGGATACCGACTTCATTGGCGCGGGATTTTTCTGCTTTCAACTGGACGTTGCCATACGTCGGATCGCGTTGTTGCCACAAGGTGGGCGCTAAAAACGAGGACGACGTACTGGCCAACAGTTTCCATTCCGGCGTCAGATCGTAACCGTAACCCAAATAACCGGTGAATTCGGAACCGGCGTCTTTCACGTCATCGTAGCGGACATTGGCCTGCCAATTGTGCGGCCCGACCTTGCCCAGCACACCAGCGTAAGCACTGTATTTGTTTCGGCTGTAATCGTTGCCGAAACCGTTTTCCGTCGTTTCTGCCTTTTCATGCGCGCCGTCGACTCCGACAGTCGCCGTCCATTCGTTGGACAAGGCGATCTCGTTGACCCATTGCAGCATACCGGTTTTGCTCCGGTAATCGGAAACACCGTTCGGATCCCACCAGATGGACGCGAATCCGTTTTCCGTCGAATAGCGGCGTTTGATATCGGTCTGTGAAAACGTCACTGTCGAAAGCCAGTCGGCAGTCAACCGGTTTTTGCTGTAAACCGCTCCCGTCCATTGTCTGGCCTTGCCCGTGTTGTCTTCTTCCGGTCCGTTACTGCCGTCGTAATCGTACTTGGCATCGTAAAGATACAACCGTGCACCTAATTCATGATTCGGGCTGAAGCGATGTGACAAGGCGGCATTGACCGTCACGTCACGATCACCGTCGTCATCCGGATTGACCAGAGGGTTTTTTCCGGGATCCATCGCTGAAAAACCCTGTGTCTTCAATCTGACTGCCGACAAGGCGAAACGGGTACCGTCGGACTGACCCGACAGCCCGGCGCCGAATCGGGTCGTCGCATGCGAGCCGTATTCCGCAAAAACGTGAGCCGACGGTTTGCCCGATCCCTGTTTAGTGAAAATCTGGATCACCCCGCCCATAGCGCCTGTACCATAGATAGCGGAAACGTTTCCTCGAACGACTTCGATCCGTTCGATCTGATCCGGCATAATGTGTTCCAGCGCCGCGGACGTTCCCGACGTCGAGGCGTCCTGAATCGGTACGCCGTCGAGCAAAATAAGCACCTGATTGGCATTGTTGCCGCGCATGAAAACCGAGGTTTGGCCACCGGCGCCGCCGCTGCGGGCGAATTCGATGCCGGCTTCGCTCCGCAAAAGGGAAGGTAGATCGGCCAGTTTCTTGTTGGCAATCATCTGTGAAGTGATGACTGTCGTGCTGGGAATGGCATCCTTTTGCAGTTGTTCGATGCGCGAAGCGGTCACGACAACAGAAGGCAGCGCTTTTTCACCGGCATAATCCGCTTCCGCTGCCTGGGTGGAAGTAGCAAAACCGGTCGCCAGCGCGGAAACGAGCAAAAGCGGTCTGATCGCCGGAGAGCGGGCGCAAGTTAAAACAGAGAAATCCATGTGTGTTCCATTCATTTGCCGGGCCTGCGACCCCGCAGACCCCAGTCAGTCAACGCACCGCAACACGTGGGAAAAACGGATGACATCTGTCCGGCAGGAAAACGAACCAGGCCGAAAACGTCTTCGCGGCCCTTCCCCGTCCGCGGCGCTACCTTTTATGTTCCGGCCGGTATCCGGGCTACAGGTCTTCGAATCGGATTCGAAACAATCGTCCAGCCTTCCCATGCCAGGGCACAGTGGCGTTGACGGACGGCGTCCCCAGGGACACCTGCTTACCGTTGCGGGGGCAGCACACGTTGGCTTAAAGCGCCGTGTTTCCCGTTTAACTGCACTTCAGAAAGAAGCGCGAGCACCGAAACAGGCGGATTGTAAACAACTCTTTTGTCGTACCGCAAAATCTGGTTGTTCAAAACCTGTTTTGTTGGTAACCGGGTGAAAAAACCCACAAAGAGACAACGTGGGATTCATCACCCTCACCACTTCGACAGGAGACGTCTTTTGGGATGGAAAAGCGTAAAATACCGCTTCAAAGGAGAATGGCGAGATGCATTTCACTAATTTAAAAGGAAATTTCCGCAAACCAGCCGGTAGCCA
>DBGFLV010000131.1:0-4500 GCA_048528425.1 Oxalobacter sp.
CATCCCGAATGTAAAGTCTTATATTATAACATTTTTTGTATTTCTTTTCCCGACTTGTTTCCTGTCAAAAAGTTTTCTGCGGCAAACTTTCCGGCATGATCTCTTTTTGTAAAGCGTCCTGTTGCTTTTTCAATTCGTAGTAGCGTTTGTTCATCTCGTCGGCTGGTAGCCCGGAAGACAACACTTTTTCGATCTCGGCAGCCAACACACGCAACCGGATCTGTGTAACGGCGCCTTTCAACTCCAGCAGTGCCGCTTCCGGTTCAAATTCCTTTTCCAGTGTTTCCTGAACCAATTGTTCGCAATCCACTCCCCTGGCGCGGAGACACTCCACGAGCGCAGCGTAGCCACCCTTTTCGCCCACTTCGCGTCCTGCCTCCAGAACCGCGTGCAACAGACCACCCTTGTCCGGAGAAAAAGCTACCACCACGCCGATGTCGGTTTCATCCAGTCCCATTACGAGCGACGGGTACATCAACAACAACCTCAACACCTGACGTTCCAACCCTACCACCGGAGGACGCGGGGTGCGGTGTGACGGCCGTCTGGCCGACGCTGCCGGTTTGGCGAGACCTAAAAAGACCTCGAGCTCCTCGTCCGGCGTCTGTGTCAGTTGTGCCAGTTTCCGAATGATTTGCAAACGCAACGCTGAGGGAGCAAGCGCCTGACACCAGCTTTTCGCCCGATGTTGCGCCCGGGCCCGTCCTTCCAGCGTGTTCAAATCGTTGTCCCGAATGATTTCCTGTAACAGAAATTCGGACAGCGGCATCGCTTTTTCAACCTGCGCCTCAAATGCCTCAGTACCATATTCCCGGACATAACTGTCCGGATCGTGCTCGGGTGGCAAAAACAGAAAAGCGACACTTTTGGTGTCGGACACCAGCGGCAAGCTGGCTTCCAGTGCCCGTTTCGCCGCTCCTCTCCCGGCCGTGTCCCCGTCAAAAGAGAAAACCACCCGGTCGGTTTGGCGCATCAATTTTTGAACCTGCACCGGTGTACACGCCGTTCCCAAAGTCGCTACGGCTTGGGGAAAACCCGACTGGGCCAGCGCCACGACGTCCATGTAACCTTCCACGACCAATACATAACCGGCGTCACGAATCGCATTTCGCGCTTCAAACAAACCGTATAGCTCGTTTCCCTTCTGAAATAAGGGTGTTTCCGGGGAATTCAAGTACTTGGGTTCCCCTTTCTCCAGAATCCGTCCTCCGAAGCCGATTACCTGGCCACGGCTGTTCCGGATCGGAAACATGATACGGTCACGGAAGCGATCGTAACGCCGGGTTTCCTGACGGGATTCATGAGCTTCGTCCCGCTTTTCAATCACCAGTCCGGCTTCGAGCAGTTCATTCGCCTGATAATTGTCAAAACCGTTTTTCAGACTGTCCCTTGTGGGCGGGGCATATCCCAACCCGAAACGCAAGGCAACTTCTCCCGTGACACCGCGTTTTTTCAAATATCGGATCGCGTCGGGTGACTGCTTCAACTGTTGTCGGTAAAACCGGCTGGCAACCGACATCACTTCCGTCAACGCCAGCGATTTGGCCTGTTGTCTGGCCCGCTGTTCCGGCGGAACACGCAATTCATCCTGAGGAACGGTCATACCGACACTTTGCGCCAGTTCTTCCACCGCTTCGACAAATGAAAGGCCGGAATGTTCCATCAGGAAAGTGATGGCTGACCCATTACGCCCGCAACCGAAACAGTGATAAAACTGCTTGACGGGACTCACCGTGAAACTGGGGGTTTTTTCCGTATGGAATGGGCACAAACCGAGAAAATTAGCACCTGCCTTTTTCAATTGGACATGTCGGCCCACCACATCGACAACGTCGATGCGATTCAACAAATCCTGAATGAATGACTGGGGTATCACGAATCGAAAAAACCTTTTTCATTCGCGAAACTTCTCGCGTATTGACAAAACGCTCAAGTCCGGGCCAGCGCCTTTTTGACCAGAGCGGAAACGACGGACATGTCAGCCCGACCGGCCAGGCGCGTCTTCAACGCTCCCATGATTTTGCCCATATCCTGCGGCCCGGAAGCGCCCTTGACCGCATCGGCCACTTCCTTTTCGATCGCTTCCATCGGCAACGCCGCCGGCATATAGGCAGACAGAACGTCCACTTCCGCCTTTTCGTTGTCGGCCAAATCAGGTCGTCCACCCGCTTCGAACTGGGCAATCGAATCCTTTCTCTGCTTGATCATTTTTTCAATGACGGCAAGAATTTGCCGATCGTCCAGTTCAATCCGGTCGTCGACTTCCTTTTGCTTCATGGCCGCAGTCAACATGCGGATCGTACCAAGACGCTTCGCATCCCGGGCACGCATGGCATCCTTCATGTCGTTAACAATCTGTTCCTTCAAACTCACCTTGTTCTCCGGTAGAAATTAAAAACAGCAAAACCCGCCGCGGCCTTGCCGGAGCGGGACAGGTACCCAGATTTCCGAAATCCGCCTTTCGGCAGACAATCAGTACATCTTTTTCGGCAATTGCTGACTACGGATTCGCTTGTAGTGACGTTTGACGGCAGCAGCCAACTTTCTTTTGCGGGCGGCAGTCGGTTTTTCGTAAAACTCGCGTGCACGCAATTCTGTCAGCAGACCGGTCTTTTCAATAGTCCGTTTGAACCGCCGCATGGCGACTTCGAAAGGTTCGTTTTCTTTTAGGCGAATAGTGGTCATGAATGTCTATCAGGTTTAAGCCAAATTGGAAAAATAATGATTTTATCAGTTTATTCAATGAGTGTGAAGTAGCCGCTTTCCTTTTCACCGCGGTCTGTTGGGCAAAAACACCGTCAGCAACCGCAGAAAACGACACTCCTTCAATTCCCCATCAGTGCACGTACATGGGCAGCCGTCCCGGTAGCCAATCCGTCCAGGCTGTATCCCCCTTCCAGGATGGAAACGATTTTACCGTCACAGCACTCGTCAGCCACGTTCATCAATTCCCGGGTAACCCAATAATAATCGTCATCCGTAAAACTCAGGCCACCCAGAGGATCTTTTTTGTGGGCGTCGAACCCGGCGGACAAAATCAGCAAATCAGGATTGAATTTTCGAAGAGCCGGTAAAATTTCGTACGTCATCGCGTTGCGGAACTTGTCGGAACCGGCCCCACGCGAAAGGGGCACGTTGACCACGTTGTGATCAATGCCGGTCTCATAGCGTGCCCCGGTACCCGGATAAAAAGGCGACTGATGAGTCGAAGCGTAAAAAATCCCGGGACGATGATAGACGGCGTCTTGCGTTCCATTACCGTGATGAACGTCGAAGTCGACGACGGCGACCCTGTCCAACTGGAACTTTTCATGCGCGTAAACCGCCGCGATCGCTGCATGATTGAAAACGCAAAAACCCATTGCCCGATCCGGTTCGGCATGATGCCCGCAGGGACGCGTCGCACAAAATACGTTGTCCGCCTCTCCTTTCATGACCAGATCGACACCCATGCAGGCAGCGCCTACACAACTCATGACGCAATCCCACGTCCCCGGCGACATGATGGTGTCTCCACCGTCCAACGGTACATAACCGCTTTTCGGTTTGATGGCCTCGATGCGGCGAACGTACTCGGGCGTGTGCACCAGCAAAAGCTGCTCACGCGTACCCAACGGAGCGTGACGCCACGGTACGGATTCGAATTCCGGTACAGCCAGGGCTTCCCGAACGGCAATCAAACGATCGGGACATTCAGGATGCTCCGGGCCGGGAACATGACCGAGGCAGGCGTCGGACGAAAGAATAACCGTATTATTCATGGCGTCTCCAGACAGATAAGAGGCCTTTATTATAAGGCATCCCCTGCTCCACGGGACAACCGCTTCAACGTTACGCACTGAAAGCAGCAAGCCGGACATGGAAACCGCACAGTTTGCCTTCCTTCGTGCAAAACCACCGCATCGGTTACAGACACTCTGGCAGAGTGCTGCCTCCTGAAAAAAGCTCCATCTTCCACAGATGGAGCCTTAATACGTCAAACCGGCCGGCTGCTTTTCGAAAACAGCCGATGAGCTTAACCGAAATGGTCAGTAACGGCATCCCAGTTGACCACGTTCCAGAATTCGTCCACGTATTTGCCGCGAACGTTCCGGTAATCAATGTAATAAGCGTGCTCCCACACGTCGCACGTCAAAAGCGGTTTGTCCTCACCGGTCAAGGGAGTTCCAGCGTTGGACGTATTGACGATCTCAAGAGAACCGTCCGGCTTCTTGACCAGCCAGGTCCAACCTGAACCGAAATTGGAACCGCATGCGGCAGCGAACGCTTTTTTGAAGTCGTCAAAAGTTCCCCATTTCGTTTCAATGGCTTTTAACAAGGCTCCGGCCGGTTGACCGCCTCCGTCCGGCTTCATACAGTTCCAGTAAAAAGTGTGATTCCACGTCTGGGCCGCATTGTTGAAAATACCACCGGACGACTTTTTGATGATGTCGACTAACGGCATGTTTTCGAACTCAGTGTTTTTAATCAATTTGTTCAGATTGTCGACATAAGCCTTGT
>DBGFLV010000132.1:0-4488 GCA_048528425.1 Oxalobacter sp.
TTGCCGGCCGGTCTACGTCCGTTCCCTGAAGCGTCGATACAAGAGAGAACCGGCAATCATACCGATCAGGCTCGTCAAAAGTCCCATCAACTGAGGTGGAAAAACGCCGTTTGGCGAGATGATCTCCAAAGCGATCCATGTGACGAGTCCCAAGGTCATCGAAGCCAGTGCTCCGCCATTGTTGGCGTATTTCCAGAAAAAACCGAAAATCAACGGAACAAACGCCGCCACCAGGGTTACCTTGTAAGCGTCTTCCACCATTTCGAAAATGCTCGAATCGGTATTCATGGCGAAGATAGTGACTATTACCGCAAAAACAAGTACTACGAGACGCATCATAAAGAGTGACTGTCTGTCTGAAAGAGTCGGCACCATTTCCTTCAGTACGTTCTCGGAAAACGTGACCGAAGGTGCCAACAGAGTCGCGCTGGCACAGCTTTTAATGGCCGAGAGCAAGGCGCCGAAAAACATGACCTGCGCAAAAACCGGCATGGTCGTCATAATCATGACTGGCAAAATCATCTGTGAATCCGAATCGATGAAACGGGCGACCATAGCAGGATCGACCAGGACCGCCGCATAACACAGAAACATGGGAATCAGAGCAAACAACAGGTAAAAGATCCCCCCGACGATAGAAGCGTTTCGCGCCACGTTTTCATTTTTGGACGAAGCGACCCGCTGGAAAACGTCTTGCTGCGGCATCGAACCGAACATTAACGTCACCCAGGCGCCGAAAAACCACAGTATGTCTCTCAGATCGGGTTTCGGATAAATCCGGAGCTTGCCTGCTTCGGCAGCGTGCCGTATGACGACTTCCGCTCCACCCACCATACTCGACACTTCCCAGCCGATATAAACGATGCCGATCACGATAATGATCATCTGGAGAAAATCGGTAATGGCGACCGACCACATGCCTCCCATCAGGGTATAAACCAAGACACTGACCGAACCGATGATCATTCCCGTATCCATTGAAATGACGCCACCGGAAATGACGTTGAAAACGAGGCCCAGTGCCTTGATTTGAGCGGCGACCCAACCCAGATAGGACACGACGATACACAGGGATACAACAATCTCAACCGTTCTGCCGTAACGGTTCCGGTAATAATCACTGATCGTCATCAGGTTCATTCGGTAAAGCCGTTTGGCAAAGAGCAGGCCTACGAGAATCAGACACATGGCCGATCCGAACGGATCCGCGATTACTCCGGTAAACCCTTCTTTCACGAATGTGGCAGGAATACCCAACACGGCTTCCGAACCGAACCAGGTCGCAAACACGGTTGCCGTAACGACCGACATGGGTAAAGACCTGCCCGCAATGGCGAAGTCTTTGGAATTTTTGACATAACGCGCCGCATAGATGCCTATACCGACGGAAACGACCCAGTACAGCACCACGAACCAAACAAGGGTATTCATGAAAACGGATAAAGCGCGATGCGTTGAAAACGGTGAAAATTATACTGGCAGATAACCAGCAGACAGGAAAATTTTTCCGGTTTGAGCGGGTCTTTTTCTCCGTCGTTGTTCGGTAGGAACTTTTACCGGAGAAAACGGCGAAAATCAGACAAAATAGCGAAGATACGGCGTGAGTTTTATCAGTAAAATACCGATCAACATACCTCCGGCAAAATAGGTAAGCCGGTTTAACCGGCGATGAAGTTGTGTCTGCTGGGCCACCAGCTTATCCAGCAGTTCATCCTTTGGATCGGGTTTGCCGGCTTGCTCCAGTGCCTGCTGCACAAGACGCGGCAACTGGGGAAAAATCCGGCTGTAATTGACCGATTCGGCCCTGAAGCGATCCACCAGTCCTTTGAAACCGATTTGCTCTTCCATCCAGGCTTCCAGAAAAGGTTTTGCCGTTTTCCACAAATCCAGATCCGGATCGAGTTGTCTACCCAGCCCTTCGATATTCAACATCGTTTTCTGCAACAAAACCAGTTGGGGCTGAATTTCAATATTGAACCGGCGTGAAGTCTGGAACAAGCGCATCAAGACCAGACCGAACGAAAAATCCTTCAGCGGACGGTCGAACATGGGTTCGCAACACGTTCTGACCGCTGCTTCCAATTCCACTACACTGGTGTCGGACGGTGCCCAGCCGGATTCGATGTTGGCCTCGGCCACCATCCGGTAATCCCGCCGGAAAAAAGCCACGAAATTTTTCGACAGATATTCTTTGTCGAAATCGTCCAACATCCCGACAATGCCCAGGTCCAGCGCGATGTATTTTCCGAACGACTCCGGTTCCACGGAAATCAGAATATTTCCGGGATGCATGTCGGCGTGAAAAAAAGCGTCCCGGAAAACCTGAGTCAGGAAAATCTCCACTCCGTTACTGGCCAGTTTTTTCAAATCGAGCCCGGCTTCCACCAGTCTGTCCGTTTGTGACACGGGAATACCAGTCATTCTCTCCATGACGATGACATGGGTGGAACAGTAATCCCAGAATATTTCCGGTACCATCAGTTTGTCGGAATCGGCAAAATTCCGGCGCAGCTGGCTGTAATTGGCCGCTTCCCGCATCAGATCGAGTTCGTCGTGGAGCGACTTGTCGAATTCATGGACGACCGCCATCAGACGCAACCGTTTTCCGTCTCGCCAAAACCGTTCGCCCAGCGAAGCGAAAACATACATCAATTCGATGTCGCGACCGATCCGCTTGGGCATTTCCGGCCTCAACACCTTGACAGCCACATCACGACCATTGTGCAAAGTAGCGAAATGCACTTGCGCAACCGACGCGGAGGCGACCGGTATGCGGTCGAAAGAGGCAAACAATACTTCCGGAGGGGCACCGAGATAACGGGTGATTTGCTCGACGGCCAGTTCCGAATCGAACGGCGGAACCCGATCCTGCAACTTCGACAGTTCGTCGGCAATATCCGCCGGCAACAAGTCACGCCTGGTCGAGAGCAACTGCCCGAACTTGATAAAAATCGGCCCCAGTTCTTCTAGAGCCAGTCTGAGCCGAACACCGGGCGGAACCGACAGACTCCGCCAGAAAAAAAAGCAACGGTAAAAAAAGACGATACGACGGTTGGGAATGTAGGAAACGGCCATTTCATCCAGGCCGTACCGGAACAAGATGTAAAAAATCACGATCAGCCGCCAGATTTTCCGCATCGTATGTCAATCCCTGTCCGTATAATTCATCGGTTTTCCGTTTTTCAGATACGATATGCCATTTTTCGGTTCGTGACTATAGCCGAAACGTCAAAAAACCGGCTGCGCCTTGCCGCCGTGAAAAGTAAAACCGTCCGCACCAGGGCGGACGGTTCTCTACTGGCCAACTTATTCAAAAGCATCAGGACAACTGCTGAATACCCGCCAGAACCCAGCCATCCTTTCGGGACACCGGCCGGGTGAGATTCCAGACTTCTTCGAACGGCTCGGCAACCGCTCCTTCGGATTCACGGATTTGGCCGCTGAACTTCACACTGGCCATGTATTCGTCGCCGACTGTTTCGATACCCAGCAATTCCGCCTCCAGCGACACGACGTCGGTCACGTTCGGTTCGGTCCCGCGTTCCTGTAACTGAAGTCTGATTTCGGCAAACATCTCGGGTGTCGTGAATTCATGAATGTCGTTGATGTCCCCTTTGTCCCAGGCAGCCTGCATACGGATGAAATAGGACTTCGCCGCCCGCAGGAAAGCCGGCACATCGAAATCGACCGGAATACCCCAGGTATCGTTTTGTGTCACGGCACCGGTACTGTTTCCGCTAGACGAAGCCGAACGGGGCAACGCCGAGCCGATTTCCGGTACGTTAGAATGCACTGTGTGGTTATCCGGGTAATTTCCCGCATAGGCCGCCGGATCCTGTTCGGTGTGACGTTTCTTTGAAAAACGCCGCAACAGGAAACGCACGGCGTAAAAGATAATGATCAGCATCAAAACGGTACTGATCATACCGGCCATGTCACCGCCGATGCCGAAGTGACTCAACAGCGCGCCCAGTCCGAGCCCGAGCAACGCCCCCCCCAATAAACCTCCCCAACGGCTGGCCGGTCTGGCCGCACCCGCCTGAGACGCGTTGGCCGCGCGCTGGGCTTGCTGGGCCTGCTGACCGGGTTGTTGCATCCCCCTTTGCATGGGTGCAATCCGTCCGATATTGGAAGACTGACGGCCAAAGGATCCGCCTCCTAGCCGTCGAGCCTCAGCGTCAGTCACGACCATGGAGGCCACTCCCGCCATTAAAACGAATGCAAGCAAAAACTTTTTCATAAATCTCCTGTTCTAGAGCTTCATACCGGTATGAAGCGCGACCACTCCCGCGGTCAGATTGAAAAATCTGGCACAAACAAACCCGGCATCTTCCATCATTTTCTGCAAGGTCGCCTGATCCGGATGAACCCGTATGGATTCGGCCAGATAACGGTAGCTGTCCGCACTTTTCGCCACATGCTTTCCCAGCCATGGCAGTACGGAAAAAGAATACATATCATACAGGTTTCGAAGGGGTTTCCAAACTT
>DBGFLV010000133.1:0-7116 GCA_048528425.1 Oxalobacter sp.
CGTTCGGTGAAAGCGGCCGGGCAAACGGGTGGCAAAGCCGGGGCATTCCGGCATTCGGCACAACAGACGAACCGAACGGATGACAAGCCTTGAAGACACCGCCGTTTTCAACAGACATCGGTCTGATGTGTTCGGGTGACAAGGTCAACAGTCCTCCCTGAACAGTTGGCAAAACCGGCGTGAAAACACGGCAGAAAAAGATGGAAGAAAACGCCATCCGTTTCCTGTTCCGGTTAACCGTGAGCCGACACTCAATCGGCCTGTTGCCTGTTTGCCCTTCGCTCCAAAATAGCGATTCGTCCCATGAACAACCGTTTCTCTTTAAAGGCCCGATAAAAAACGTCGAGTGTTTTTCATCTCGCTGAAAAAACTGTCTGAAAACCGTTACGTTCCGATTCATACTTTTTATATATAAATTAGGCTCATAAAAAGTATTTTTTACCTTATCGGTGAAGCGTTACACTTGATGAAACGGTGTCGGCTTGCCGGGTACAGAGTGTGGCGAGCGGCATGTTTTCATTGACAGAGAAAGAGTGGGGTAAGGAACGGACGAGAAGCCGTTCACCTTCCCCTTTACCGTTTCATTCGGAAAACGCCGGGGAAGACAACATGGAAAAAGTGATCGGATTGATCAGAAACTGGACACTGCCGCTGGCCATCGTCGCGGGTGCTGTCGGCTTTCCTGTCTGGGGAAAACTGAATTTTCTGGTACCGTATTTTATCTTCACGATGTTGCTGCTGACATTTTGCAAGATTCCGTTGACCGAGTTGAAATTCACGGCCTTTCACGTCTGGCTGGTAGCGCTCCAAATAGGTGGCAGTCTGGGCGTCTATTTTCTGTTGTGCCCGGTCGATCGTCTCATTGCCGAAGCGGCTATGGTATGCGTGATGACGCCGACCGGAACAGCCGCCGCCGTCATCACGCGAAAACTGGGCGGCAGTGCTGCCAGCCTGACCAGTTACCTGATTTTGTCCAATCTGGCCACGGCGATTGCCGCTCCCTTGTTTTTTCCCCTCATTCATCCGTTTTATGGGGGAATCGGTTTTTGGGAAGCCTTTTTCCTGATCGTGTCCAACGTATTCCCGCTTTTGATCCTGCCGTTTCTACTGGCGCTCTTTTTAAGACGATTTGTGCCCCAGCTCGGCCGCACACTGGCGAAAGCCCAGGAAACCGCCTTTTATCTGTGGGGCGTCACCCTGATGATCGTCATTGCCCGGACAGTCAATACCCTGGTGCATGAACCGTCCGACCTCGTGACTGCACTCAGACTTGCATTCTGTGCTTTCGGTGTGTGTATCGTTCTCTTTACTACAGGGAAATGGCTGGGAGCACGGTATGGACAGCGCATCACAGGCGGTCAGGCCGCCGGGCAGAAAAACGCGATTCTGGCCGCCTGGCTCGCACAAACTTATCTGACACCGGTGGTCGCTGTGGCAGCCAGTGCCTACATTGTCTGGCAAAATTTGTTCAACGCCTGGCAACTCTGGATGGAACGGCGACGGTCGGAAAAAGAAAACGCCTTGGAAAACAACGGCCAGAAAATGGGCTGACCGTCCAGCCGATTCATTTCGATGCGTTTCCGGTTTCGCTTCGATGTTGCAGGGTTTTCCGGCTGGTCCCGGCACGGGCCACTTCGTTTTTTCAATTAAACCGGTTGCCGTTATTTTTGTGTCAATAGCCTTGTCCGGTCTGCTTTCCTGTCGCGAAAAAAACCACGCTCTTACAAAATCTCCGGTTCGTTTCCTTTTTTTTATCGCCTCAAACGGATTGAAGCGTTATCATCGGATCGAACAACCCGACTAATCTGAAAAACCGGACCGAAGATGGATGAAAACCTGTTCCCGTCATGGCAGACAGACCTTTTTGGCGAAGTGGAAACGAAGCAGCCCCCTTCTACGCAAAAAAAAGGGGAGGAAACGCTAAAAAACCGGTTGAACAGATTGCTGGCCAAAACGGACGATTTCCGTTTGCTTGAACGCATTCCCATTACTCGGCCGTCTCTGTCGCTGCCTTATTCTCTTTCAAGCGGGAAGGGCGACGAAAAACGCATCGTTTTTCTGGATACCGAAACGACCGGACTGTCCCCGGAAAGCGACGTCATTATCGAACTGGGCCTGGTCGCGGCATCGTTTTCACCTTCAGCTAACAAGCTGGTTTCAATTGATTGCATCGTCAGCACTTACGAAGACCCCGGCAAGCCTTTGTCGCCTTACATTACCGAATTGACCGGTATCACCGACGACATGGTCAAGGGCCGAAAAATGGATGAAAAAGAAGTGGCTGCGCATCTCAAAGACGCCTTTCTAATCGTTGCACACAACGCCGCTTTCGACAGACCCTTTTTCGAGAAACGGTTTCCGGGATGTAGCGGAAAACGCTGGGCTTGTTCACTGTGTGGCATCGACTGGAACAGTCTCGGCTTTAAAAACCTGAAACTGGAAGAGTTGTTGCACAAGACCGGTTACTTTTTTGAAGCGCACCGGGCATCCGTGGATTGCCTGGCACTGGCGTGGCTGTTGCACGTTCAGCCGGACGCGTTGGCCGATCTGCTGGCAAAAGCGGAAAAGAAAACCGTCACGGTTCAGGCATTCGGTGCCCCGTTTGACGCCAAAGACGCCTTGAAAGCCCGGGGGTATCGCTGGCACGACGGTACGACCGGCCCCAACCGTCACTGGTGGAAGGACATCGCTGAAGAAGAACTGGCCGGCGAAAAAGCTTTTCTGGACGAATTGTACGCTCACGCTTCCGACAGAGCCGGTTTTTCGTACAAGACGGCAGCCGACCGGTTCAGAGGATTTTGACCGTCAGGACGCTACTCCCAGTTTCTTTAACCAATCCTTGATGTCACCTTCGGCCTGACCCGCCATGTCGCCCGTAATCGCCAGACCGGGCAGAAGGGTCGCTTTGGGACAGGCTTGCCGGATGTATCGTTCGCTCATGCCCAGTCCACTGCCTTCGTGTGTGCAAAAAGGAGCGATTTTCTTACCGGAAAAGTCGTAACTGTCCAGAAAAGTCAGTACCGGCATCGGCATGACGCCCCACCAGATCGGATAACCGAGATAAACCATATCGTAAGCGCCGATATCCTGCACCGTTTCAGCCAGAGGCGGCCGGGCATGCTCGCCCAGTTCTTTCCGGGCGATTTCCAGTGTTTCGCGGTAATTTTCAGGATACGCCTTGACCGGGTGAATACGGAATAATTCGCTTCCCGTCAATTCTGCGATCTTTTCCGCGACGATCCGGGTGTTCCCGGTCGTCAAATCGGTCACTTCGGCATCCCGGTAATTTTGTCCCGAGTGAGAATAATAAGCGATCAGACTTTTTGCCATGTCATGTCTCCATTCGTTTTGTCCGTTGAATTTTCTGTACAGTATCTTTTACAGAAGAGAAAAAAGGCAGTCTTAAAACAACCGGAATCTTGCCCGTTTCTCTCGTGCCTTCTTTTCTTGGAACCTTTATTTCTGTTTCGGTTTCATAAAAAAGCGGGTATGCCTCAACGAATCTGTCGGAAAGATTGCCTGGTGTTGCCCGGAAAAAAGAAAAATCGGTGAAAACGGTCTGACGGCCGATGCCGTATCGGAAGACGGCCTTTTCAAGGACGCCGGAACGGTCTCAAGGCACTGACAGAAGACAGGAGAATACCGCCTACAATCAGCAGGCCACCGGTCAGTTGGGAAAGCGACACCGTTTCGTGCAAAAAGAGAACGGCTTCAAGGCTGCTGAAGAGAGGAATACTGTAATACACCATCCCGGCACGGGCAGCTCCGATAGCATCGACGGCACGGTTCCACAACAGATAGCCAATCAGGGTAGGCAAAATCGCGATATACAGCATGATCAGGAAAGTTGACGTGTCCGGCAGCCGGTAATCGGGCCGGATGACGTCGAAAGCCATGAAAGGGGAGAGGGCGAAGAGCGTGTAAAACAGCATGGCAGTCATCGACGCTTTTTGCGGCAAGCCTGCCGGTCGGCGGCGTATTAAAATGCTGTAAACGGCAAAAAAGGAAGCCGCCAGCAACATCCATCCGTCGCCAGCCGTCAAAGACAGACCGGCAAGCCGTTCAACGTCTCCGTTCGAGACGAGCACCACCACACCGGCGACGGCGAGAACCAGCCCGGTTATTTGAACGGGTGCTAGCCGTTCGTGCAGGAAAAAACGGGCAAACACGGCCATGAAAACCGGCGCGGTGGCGGCAATCAGCGCCATATTGGTCGCATCCGTTGTGCGACCGGCTTCGAACATCAATACGCTGTAGGCGCCGAAACCCGGCACACTCGCCAGTACCATCCACTTCCACTGTCGTTTTAAAATCGGCCAGTGCCTTTTGACGGACGAAAAGCCGAAGGGCAGCATGCACAAAAACGTGAAAAGCCAGCGCCAGAAAGCCAATTCGACAGGAGAAAGCGTGACGGGAAGCACCCGTACCAGCGGGAAAACCGTACTCCACAAAACTGTGGCAGACAAGGCCAGACCGTATCCGCGGAGAGCAGTACCCGAAAAAGTCATCCGAAAACCCATGTGTCGAAATCCGCATCTTACCGCAAAGCGACTGACAGGGAAAAAGCGTCCAGCCTGCGTGGAACCGTTTTCAAATCGTTTCGTCCGCAAATTTCCACTTTATTGCACAAAAACAAGGCCGGCTTTTCGGAAAAGGGAATAATGTTTCCTGTTCTCCGACACGACGGTTTTTCCATGCAACGCCTGATCAAATACTTCGTTTTCATTTTGTTGACTTCCACTTCTCCGGTGACTTCCCTCTTTGCCGGGACACCGCTGGAACCGGACGCTCGTCTGGTTCGCACAGTCATTTTCAGCCGACACGGGGTTCGTTCCCCGACGCAAAACGACGCCACCCTGAAACAGTGGGCCAACCGGGCTTGGCCCAGGTGGCCGGTGAAACCCGGCAATTTGACCGAACGGGGCAAAGCATTGGTGAGCGCCCAATGGACGGCGTTAAAACCCTTGCTGACGCAACAGGGACTGCTCCCGGCAGCCGGATGTCCGGCTGCAGACCGCTACCAGCTGGTAGCGGATGAAGACGAGCGAACGCGCGAGACCGCCATTGCCATCTTCGAAGGGCTTGCTCCGGGCTGCCGGATCCAACCCCAATACGGTACCCGCTACGATTTGCTCTTCCATCCGGACGCCGCCCATTACCGGACGATGGACAGACGACAAGCGGTGGAAGAAGTCCGGTCACGTCTGGACGCACTGGAAAAAGACCCCGCCATGATGCTGGCCTTAAACCGCTTGCAAGCCATAACAGCCTGCTGCAAGGCGAAACTCTGCCGTCACCAGGTCGATTTGCGCCAGTGTACCCTTCCTGAATTGCCTACCCAGTTAAGCATTGATTCGACAAGGCCGAAACTCGACATCTCGGGTAAATGGCCAATGGCGTCCAGTCTGGCCGAAATCATGTTGCTGGAATACGCCGAATGGCCCGGCAAAAAGGCCGGTTGGGGGACAGTGGATGAAACCGTTTTGCGGCAAATCGTCCCATTGCACGACCGTGTGTTCGACGCAACGCATAGATCGCCCATTCTCGCCCGGGCCGGTGGAACACATCTCCTGAAACACATCCGTGACGTCTTGCTTTCAGACTCGTCTCCGGCATTGAACGTACTGGTCGGTCACGATACGAACATCGCTTATTTGGGCGGTCTTTTCGGTATAGACTGGTCGGTACCCGGACAAGGGACTAATCCCATCCCGCCCGGCAGTTTCTTAAGCTTCGAACTCTGGGAGAAACCGGACGGAACCCGGGAAGTACGCATTCATTTCAACGCGCCGACGTTTGAAACGTTGCACACGCAACCGGCTCCGGTCGTGTCACCTGTTCAGGTACCGGTCAGCGACCCCGTCTATGACGCAGAGAGCTTTTCAGCCCGGGTCACAGCTGCGACAGGGCTTTGAAAAGAAAGTAACCGATTCGCCGGCCCGATGAACTTTCGTTACTGACCGAAAGAACTGAAAAACGGTCTGCGCTGCCCATACCGTACAAAAAGCCCCGTCCGTCAGCCGTTTTCCCAGAACCGTCCGGCCGAAAAAAGCGTCGTCACCGTGTCCGATTCCGGCGAGGGAAGCCGGAGCGTAGTGTTCGGAAAAACCGGGTTTGCATCGGGATAACGCAATGGAACAGGTCACGGCCCGTTCCGCGAAAGCGACGAATCTGCCCTGACACGAAGCGAACACCTCAAAACCGGGCCTGGCGCATCGTAAAACCTTTTCCGGAGAACGGGCAGCCGGAAAACCGTCCGTGCCTTCATCCGTTCAGGTCCGGATGGTACGCCTTGCAAGAACAAGCTCTCCCAATCGCTTGTCAGTGTCCCCGCCGACCGGTTCAATCTGCCTCAGGACAAAGCCGTTCGCCGCCACCCGAAAACACCGTTTCTCTTGTGGACCAAGACAATCCGGACGATCTCTCTCGGCCTGCCTGAACGGATTCAGCAATGGACGTTACGCCAGAACACAGCAAGTCCATGGATGTGTCTTTTTCCTGCCTGCACCTGCCCTATACGGTTTTCATGTTTTTCCCGACAGCAAACCCGACGACCTTGCTCTGTTTCAGGCTAGCCGTGACGCCACTGCAGTTCGGTTGTCCGTTTGATCTGTTGCAGGGAAATCTCGGTTTTCACACTTTGCACTCCCGGGATACGCGTCAAGTGCCGCGTCTGGAAATGGCGATATTCGTCCAGCCCGGCAGTTACGACCCGGAGCAGGAAATCACAGTCACCCGCGATCAAATAACATTCGACCACTTGCGGCAACACCGTGACTTCCGAAATGAAACGGTCAACCGTGTCAGTGTCCTGTCCGGTCAACCAGACTCGGACGTACAAGGTCAGGCCCATGCCGACTTTCACCGGATTGACCAACGCGACATAGCGTTCAATCACACCCGCTTCTTCGAGTTGCTTAACCCGCCTCAGGCAGGGAGAAGGGGAGAGACCGACTTTTTTGGCCAGTTCGATATTCTGCATTCGTCCGTCCTTTTGCAGACATTCCAGAATACGGCAATCGGTAGCGTCCAGTTCCATGGGCATTTCCTTTCAATTTACCACTAAAAAAACGATTTTATTGCCGAAAACAGCATTTTTAAAGCAATAAAAGCAAT
>DBGFLV010000134.1:0-8766 GCA_048528425.1 Oxalobacter sp.
GTCGATGAATCCGGACTCATCGCCGATTGCAAGTCGGGTGTTTCCGGTGCGGGCCGGAAAGCCGCCGTCGGTTCACTGTTTTCCGAATCGTCGGACAATTTCCACGCATACGGAGTCAAAGGCCACCGTCATTTGCCGGAAATCGTCCAGGGGTTAAAAGCCCTGACGGGCAACACGCGGGACGTCAACCTGACTTTCGTCCCCCATCTGACCCCCATGATCCGCGGCATTCATTCCACTTTGTATGCCCGGTTAAAACCGGACGCGAAGGAGATGGATTTTCAGACCTTATATGAAAACCATTACCGTCATGACCCGTTTGTCGACGTCCTCCCGGCCGGTTCCCACCCGGAAACGCGTTCTGTCCGAGCGTCCAATTATCTGCGGATCGCCGTCCATCGACCCGGAAACGGTGACACCCTGATCGTTCTCGTTGTTGAAGACAACCTGGTCAAAGGAGCAGCCGGACAGGGCGTACAGTGTATGAACCTGATGTTCGGTCTTGACGAAACCACAGGATTGAAACAAGTTCCCGTATTGCCATGACCCATAACAAACGGGATTTTCAGATCGTGTTTATAATGAATACCTATTTCAATATCGGAGTAAACCATGAGTGACCACCAAGAAACGCCCTCACCGATCCATTTCACTGACAGTGCCGCTCAAAAAGTCGCCCAGCTGATGGCGGAAGAAGGCAATCCCAACCTGAAACTGCGTGTATTCGTGCAAGGCGGCGGTTGCGCCGGTTTCCAGTACGGTTTCACCTTCGATGAAAACGTCAATGAAGACGACACGACAATGGAAAAAAACGGCGTGACGTTGTTGATCGACCCGATGAGTTATCAATACTTGGTCGGTGCCGAAATTGATTACAAGGAAGACATCAACGGTGCCCAGTTCGTTATCAAGAACCCGAACGTCACGACGACTTGCGGCTGCGGTTCCTCATTTGCTCCCTGACGGTTTCCGACCGGTAAAAGGACGCGTCATGCGTCCTTTTTTTGTCGCTTTTTAAAGACATCCCTTACCGATCGTCTCGCTGTCAACTCATGCAGATTTTGTCAGGGTTTGCTATACTTGACTAAAACATTCAACTAATAGGGATTCAGGCTCACCCCATGCGATTGACAACGAAAGGGCGTTTTGCCGTCACGGCCATGATTGATCTGGCACGGCATGAGCAAACCGGTCCGGTTTCCCTGGCCGGTATCAGCGAACGGCAGGATATTTCCGTTGCTTATTTGGAACAGTTGTTTTCAAAACTACGGCGGGGAAATCTGGTCAAATCCATACGCGGCCCCGGAGGCGGTTACGTATTGTCCCGCCAAGCGGACGACATTACGGTCGCCGATATCGTTTTCGCGGTCGATGAACCGCTGGACGTCACACGTTGCGGTGGCAACGGCAACTGTGCCCGGGGAAGCATTCAGTGCATTTCGCATAATCTATGGGCCAGCCTGAATGAAAGAATCATTGATTATCTGGAATCCGTCACCTTATCGGATCTTTTCAAAGCGGCGTTGCCTGAAAGACAAAACCGCAAGGACGCTGACCGGCCTACTGCGCCGGTGAAACAATAGGACAAAACGGCATGAACCATTCCGACAAACCCGTCACACAATGCAGTCTCTTGAAAACAGGAACGCGGGACGCCACCCATCCTGTCTACATGGATTACTCCGCAACGACTCCGGTCGATCCGCGCGTTGCGGAAAAAATGATTCCCTATCTGTGCGAAAAGTTCGGCAATCCGGCTTCTAACAGCCATCTGTATGGTTGGGAAGCGGAACAGGCCGTGGAAGAAGCACGTTCCCATGTCGCTTCCCTTATCCACGCCGATCCTCGGGAAATCGTCTGGACGTCGGGGGCTACCGAGGCGAACAATTTGGCCTTGAAAGGAGCAGCCCACTTCTACAAGACTAAAGGGCGGCACATCATTACAGTAGCCACCGAACACAAGTCCGTCTTGGACACGGTCCGGGAACTCGAACGGGAAGGCTTTGAGGCGACATACTTAAATCCGCAGGAAAACGGTCTGATTACACTGGAACAGCTTGAAAGTGCGATCCGGCCCGATACCATCCTGGTTTCGGTCATGATGGTCAATAATGAAATCGGCGTTATCCAGCCCATCGACGACATTGCCGAATTGTGCCGTCGCAAGGGCATCATTTTTCACTGTGACGCGGCACAGGCTGCAGGAAAAATGGAAATCGACCTGCAAAAAACGAAAATCGACCTGATGACGCTGACGGCTCACAAAATCTGCGGTCCCAAAGGAGTAGGTGCCCTGTTTGTCCGGCGTCGTCCCCGTGTCCGGCTCGAAGCCCAAATGCACGGTGGCGGCCATGAACGTGGCATGCGCTCGGGCACGCTGCCCACACACCAGATCGTCGGCATGGGCGAAGCCTATCGTATAGCCCAAGAAGAGATGCAGGAAGAAGTCGCCCGGATTCGGGTATTGAGTGAACGGCTGGCCAACGGCTTAAGCCAGATTGAAGCAGTCGTGTTCAACGGCGACATGGAACAGCGCATTCCCCACAACCTGAACGTCAGCTTCAATTACGTCGAAGGTGAATCGCTGATGATGGCGATGAAAGGATTGGCGGTTTCTTCCGGTTCGGCCTGTACTTCCGCCAGCCTGGAACCGTCTTACGTCTTGCGTGCCCTGGGACGCAGCGACGAACTGGCCCACAGCTCGATCCGGTTCACTCTCGGACGTTTTACAACGGAAGAGGAGGTCGATTTCGCCATCGGCCTCGTCAAGACGCAAGTGGCCAAATTGCGCGAACTTTCTCCGCTGTGGGAAATGTACCGGGACGGCATTGACATCAACACCATTCAATGGGCGGCCCACTAGGACGCACTGGAGAGAGAAAATGACTTATTCAAACAAGGTACTGGATCATTACGAAAACCCTCGCAACGTCGGCAGCTTCGACAAAGACGACGATTCGGTCGGTACCGGCATGGTTGGTGCACCGGCCTGTGGCGACGTCATGCGATTACAAATCAAGGTCAACGCCCACGGCCTGATCGAAGATGCCCGTTTCAAAACGTACGGTTGCGGCTCGGCCATTGCGTCCAGTTCGCTAGTCACCGAATGGGTCAAGGGCAAAACCTTAGATGAAGCCCTGCAAATCAAGAATTCGGACATCGCCGACGAGCTGGCGCTTCCTCCTGTCAAGATTCACTGCTCAATCCTGGCGGAAGACGCGATCAAGGCAGCTATTGACGATTACCGGAAACGGCAGGAAAACAGAAACAAAACGGAATAAATCAGCACTCCGGAGGCATTATGGCAATTACTCTGACTGAAAAAGCAGCCAACCACATCAGCCGTTTTTTGAAACAGCGTGGCAAAGGCGTCGGCTTGCGGTTCGGTGTCCAGACGACGGGATGCTCGGGCATGTCGTACAAACTGGAATACGTCGACGAACCGAACGACGACGACATCGTTTTCGAATCGCACGGTGTCAAACTGTTCGTCGACCCGAAAAGCTTGCCGTATCTGGACGGTACCGAACTTGACTTTGCCCGGGAAGGGCTGAACGAAGGGTTTAAATTTGACAATCCGAACGTAAAAGACACCTGTGGATGCGGAAACAGTTTTCGTGTCTGACCCCTAACGGGCTCTCTATGGCAAATCATTTCGAGCTGTTTAATTTACCCGTACAATTTACCCTTGACGGGCCCTCGCTGGATACGGCTTACCGGGAAATACAGCGTCTGGTTCATCCGGATCGTTTCGTGACGGCAACCGAAGCAGAAAAGCGGACTGCCCTTCAATGGGCAGCCAAAGCCAACGACGCCTATCAGACTCTCCGCCATCCGCTGAAAAGGGCAGCCTATCTGTGTGAACTGAACGGCTACGACCTGCACAGGGAAACGCACGTCGCGATCAATCCCGGCTTTCTGATGCAACAGATCGAATGGCGGGAAACGCTTGAACAGGCGCGGGAAACGCGTGATCTGCCGCTTTTGGAAAAACTGGACGCCACTCAGCGTGAACTCCGCCGAAAACAAATGCATGCGGTAGAAGACTGTCTGAACAGCAAGCAATTCGGCCAAGCCGTACAGGAAATTCGGAAAATGATGTTTCTCGAAAAATTTAACGAAGAAATCAGCCGTGTGTTCGACGAACTCGACTCGGCAAATTGAAAAATGACGCTTCTCCAAATCGCAGAACCGGGCATGTCCCCCGCTCCTCACCAGTTTCGTCTGGCAGTCGGTATTGATCTGGGGACAACTCATTCGCTGGTGGCCACCGTGCGAAACAGCATTCCTGAAGTGTTAGTCGACGATCGAGGGCGTCCCTTGCTGCCCTCGGTTGTCCGTTATTTTCCGGATGGCCATACGGACGTCGGCTATTCTGCTCAGGAAGCACAGAATCGGGATCCGAAAAATACGATTGTTTCCGTCAAGCGCATGATGGGCCGGGGACTGGCCGATCTTTCCAATAAAAAAAGCCTTCCCTATCAGTTTCGCGATGATCCCGGTATGGTCAAAATCGAGACCGCGGCCGGTGTCAAAAGTCCGGTCGAAGTCTCTTCCGAGATTCTGCTTGCCTTGAGGCAACGGATTGAAGAAGCGTTCGACGAACCGCTGGCCGGTGCGGTCGTCACGGTTCCGGCTTATTTTGACGACGCTCAGCGCCAGGCGACCAAAGATGCGGCGAAACTGGCCGGCATTCATGTCTTGCGTCTCTTAAATGAACCGACGGCAGCCGCCATCGCCTATGGACTGGACAATGCGCCCGAAGGGATATACGCCGCTTACGACCTGGGTGGCGGAACGTTCGACATTTCCATTCTCAAGCTGAACAAAGGCGTCTTTGAAGTGCTCTCGACCGGTGGCGATTCCGAGTTGGGTGGCGACGACTTCGACCATCGGCTGTTTTGCTGGATCGTGGAAGAAGCCGGTTTAAAACCGCTTTCGCCCGAAGACACGCGGCTTTTGATGACCCGGGCACGGGAAGCGAAAGAACGGCTTTCCGCCAGAGCGCGGGTCACGATCAACACCCTGCTGTCGACGGGAGAAAAAATCAACCTTGAACTGACGGCAAAAGCGTTCGAGCAAATGACGCATCACCTCGTTTGCAAGACGATGCAACAAGTCAAGAAAACGCTTAAAGACGCTCAACTGACCGTAAACGACATCACCGGGATTATTCTGATTGGCGGCGCGACGAGAATGCCACACGTCCGACGCCAAATCCAGAAACTGTTTGGAAAAAAACCGTACGCTACGATTGATCCGGAAAAAGTCGTCGCTTTGGGAGCGGCCATACAGGCCAATCTTCTGGCTGGTAATCGTGCTCCGGGAGATGACTGGTTGCTGCTCGACGTGATTCCGCTTTCGCTGGGAATCGAAACAATGGGTGGCCTGGTGGAAAAAATCATACCGCGCAACTCGACCATTCCGTGCACCTATGCACAGGAATTCACGACGTTCAAAGACGGCCAGACTGCTTTGGCGATCCACGTCTTACAGGGTGAACGCGAACTGGTGGACACTTGCCGGTCACTGGCCCGTTTCGAATTGCGGGGCATTCCTCCCATGTCAGCAGGGGTTCCCCGCGTCCGTATTACCTTTCAGGTGGACGCGGACGGACTGTTATCGGTGTCAGCACGAGAAACGCATTCCGGACGAGAAGCATCGATTGCCGTCAAGCCTTCTTACGGACTGACCGATACTGAAATTGCCCGTATGCTTGAAGAATCCGGCAAAAGCGCCGGAACCGATCAAAAGCAACGCGCCTTGCGTGAAGAACAAGTGGAAGCCGAACGCACCATTGAAGCAACCCGTGTAGCGCTTCAAACAGATGGCGATCTGTTAAACGAAACGGAACGCTCGGCTATTGAAGCCTTGATCGACGTAACCACGAAACGGCTGAACGACGACTCCGCTTCTGCCATCCATGCTGCCGTCGAAGCCCTGTCCAAAGGAACGGAAACGTTTGCCGCCCTCCGGATGAATCGCAGCATTCAAAAAGCCCTGTCCGGAAAAGCGATCAAGGATATTACCTGAACCCCAAAACGACCATGCCGAAAATCACCGTCTTGCCCCATGCCGTTCTTTGCCCCGAAGGTGCCTGCTTTAACGCTCCTTCAGGCCAATCCATTTGCGATGCCCTGTTGGACAACCACATCGAAATCGAACACGCCTGCGGTAAATGCGGCGCCTGCAGCACCTGTCACGTCATCGTCCGGAAGGGTTTCGATTCCCTGTCGGAAATGAGTGAAAAAGAAGAAGACATGCTCGACCGTGCCTGGGGGCTGGAAGCGGACTCGCGTCTTTCCTGCCAGGCGAAAATCGGAAACGAAGACCTGACGGTGGAAATTCCGAAGTATTCGATCAACCTGGTCAGTGAAAACCGCTGACATTCGTGCCTAATCAACGCTCATGAAATGGTCAGATACCCAACGTATTGCCGAAGAACTCTTCGATCGCTATCCGGATACAGATCCGTTAAGCCTGCGCTTTACGGATTTGCACGATCGCATCTGCGGACTTGACGGATTCGACGACGATCCCGAACGGTCAAATGAAAAAATGCTGGAAGCCATTTTGATGGCCTGGATCGAAGAAGCGAGGGACTAGACGAGCCTGTCAAACCGGTTTCAGCGCCGGTTTTGTTTTAACAGGTTTTGCTGTTCGCGCTGCCAGTCGCGAGCCTTTTCGCTTTCCCGCTTGTCGTACTGTTTCTTGCCTTTGGCAAGGCCGATTTCGCATTTGACACGGCCTTTCGAAAAGTGCAGATTAAGGGGGACAAGCGTATACCCGGCTCGTTCGACCTTGCCGATTAGTCTACCGATTTCAGACGTGTGCATTAAAAGCTTCCGATCGCGGACGGGATCGGGTTTAATATGCGTGGACGCCGTCGGAAGTGGACTGATGTGAGCTCCGAACAAAAAGAGTTCACCCGACTTGACAATGACGTACGCCTCTTTCAATTGCACTCGTCCGGCACGAATGGATTTGACCTCCCAGCCTTCCAACGCCATTCCTGCCTCGAAACGCTCTTCGATAAAATAATCGTGAAAAGCTTTTTTATTATCGGCAATAGTCATAATGAAAACGACATCCTTGTATAAAATAACGATTTTATCAAAACAGGCGCGGGCCAGATGACCATCGTACACAAATCCGTATTACTCGACTACAGTGCCGAGCAAATGTTTTCGTTGGTCGAAGACATGGAAAGCTATCCTCTGTTTCTCCCGTGGTGTGACAGGGTCGACGTCAAGAGAGACGATGCCAACCGGTCTGCTACAGCGACGATCTCGTTGAATTTCTGCGGTGTCCGACAACGTTTTACGACCTGTAACATCAACACACCCCCGACGTCCATTCAGATGAAACTCGTCAAAGGCCCTTTTCGCAGACTGGACGGACGCTGGACTTTTACGGCAACCGGTGAAAAACAATGTCGCATCGAACTGCATCTGAATTACGACTTTTCTCATTTCTTTCTGGAAAAACTGGTCGGTCCGGTTTTCAGCATCGTCAGCAACAGTCTGGTCGATTCTTTCTGTGAACGGGCCCGAAAAATTTATGGATAACGTCACGTCTAACCGACAGAGCTTCCCCGTACAAGTCTGTTACGCTACTCCCGAAAAACAGCTTTTGCTGGACGTGGACGTACTGCCCGAAACCCGGTTAATCGACGCCATTTTAAAAAGCGGTATTCTTGACCATTTGCCGCGTCCGCCAAAAGAAGGCGAAACCGGGATATTCGGCAGAAAAAAACCGTTCGACACCGTGTTAAAAGCGCATGACCGGATTGAAATATACCGACCGTTGCCTGTCTCGCCCGCAGAAATGCGACGTCGTCGCCTCCGCAATCGGCCGCAAAACTGATTCTGTTCGGGGATGAGTTTCCTACAGATTCCGCCGTTTCTAAACCACACACCGCCCTTATCGGCACCCTGAAAGAAAAAGAAGAGAAAAATCGCCGGGTTTCTTACGGCATTTTTTATTAAAAACGGGCTCCAGGCGGCACGGACATCACTTTAGGGTAAATGATTAATTAGTCCGAAAGGACCGGGAACGATGTATCGAACAAAGGCAAAACCGGCTCCACCGGATAAACGATCTCCTTTGTTGCAACTGCACACTTTCCGTAAAAACACGCGATTTAATGCAACAAACGGGAAAAACACCCTTTTCCACCAAGCCGAAACATCCGCCTTCCCAGTTATGGGATACGCAAAGGAGGAGCCCCTTCAGTCGACCGCCGAAAACAACGCCGAGCCGGATGACGCTTTCCTGAAGAACCTTCTTCTGTCCTGCCAAACTGACCGGCTCCGGTCAATTTCCTGGTTGCCCCGACTGTTTAGGCTACGACAAACCGCACTCGCCGGTCAGTCATCCGCCGGGTCGAAACGGTTGAAAAAGGTTGAATCCGGCAGCGGAAACGGAACATGCCGTATCAGCGCCAATAAACAGGCACTTCATCCTCAGAGGGGGGCGCGTTCTGTATCTTTTCGGGTTGTTTGACGGGTTCAACGACTTTGTTGTCTGCCGGCTCACCGGACAGATTGCTAAGCCTTCTCTTGTATTTTTCCTGGGCGGCCAGAGCCCGTTTCCTTTCTTCGGGCAATTTTTGATATTCTTTCCACCGTTGCGTTTTCTTTTCCGGTGCCAGTTTTTTAAATCTCAGAAAATTCTGGCGTGCCAGACGACGCTGCTCGGGGGTCAAATTCAACCAGTCCTCGACATGACGCTGGAAGCGTTGTTTTTCTTCAGGCGTCATCTTCT
>DBGFLV010000135.1:0-3729 GCA_048528425.1 Oxalobacter sp.
GAACCCACGATACGGTATAACCGTATACCGGATTTCGAGTCCGGCGCATTCGACCACTCTGCCACCTTTCCGTTTCATGAACTGCAAGTGGATCAAGTTGGTTATTATAACAGGAATAAGAGCGATGCCCAACTTATTCATGGCTCCTGTTTCCTCGCTTCCGGGTAGGCTGGCTTATAATAGCGGCTTGACTCCATTCAAGCAGACAAACCATCATGGCGACCATTTATATCAAAAATGTCGAACAAATCGACGGTATCCGCAAAGCCAGCAAACTGGCTGCCGAAGTGCTCGACTATATAGCGCCTTTTGTCAAACCCGGCGTCAGTACGGGCGAACTGGACAAATTGTGTCATGAATTCATCACCGACCACGGCGCTGTTCCTGCACCTCTGAATTATTGTCCACCAGGTTATCATCCCTATCCGAAGGCGACCTGTATTTCATTAAATGAGGTGATATGCCACGGTATCCCCAACTTCAATAAACGCCTGAAAAACGGGGACAGTCTGAATATCGACATTACCGTCATCAAGGACGGCTACTATGGTGACACAAGCCGTATGTATTTCGCGGGAACCCCATCCATTATGGCTAAACGGCTCTCCAAAATCACGTATGAATGCATGTGGCTCGGCATCCTGGAAGTGAAACCGGGCGCCCATCTGGGCGATATTGGCGAAGCGATCCAGAAGCACGCTGAAAAAGCCGGTTACAGTGTTGTCCGTGAATTTTGCGGCCACGGAGTGGGCATCGAATTTCACGAAGAACCCCAGGTCTTGCATTATGGACGGAGGGGAACGTTGACCGAACTGAAACCCGGCATGATTTTCACTATCGAACCGATGATCAACGCGGGTGGCAAAGCCATCCGCGCCATGCCGGACGGCTGGACGATCAAAACGAAAGATCACAGTTTGTCAGCCCAATGGGAACATACCGTTCTGGTGACCGACACCGGCTATGAAGTGCTCACGGTATCGCCCGGCATGCCGCCGCCTCCCGATTTTGTCGGTAAAAAAGGTTAAAAACAGTGACGCGCCGCATTGATACGTCGCTTAAAACACGTCTCATGACGTCAAGAGAAGCGGCCATCGCCGATTTCAAAGCACACGGTCATCCCCAGCGGTTACTCAAAACATTGTGTCGTCATGTCGACTACATCTTGACTGAAGCCTGGAAACAGGCGGGACTTTGCGGTGAACACGTCTTGATCGCTGTAGGGGGATACGGCCGTGGCGAACTTTATCCTTTTTCCGACGTCGATGTCTTAATCCTGCTGAACAAGACCCCCGACACCGGCTTGCGGACACAGCTGGAATCACTCGTCCAGTGCTTCTGGGGCCTCGGACTGACCATTGGCCACAGTGTCAGGACGATCGACGAATGCCTGGAAGAATCGGCTCACGACATCACCGTTCAGACCAGTTTGCTGGAAGCCCGTTACGTTACTGGAAACCGCCGCCTGTTTAAGCAGATGAAGGCGAGTTACGAAGCCCGGATGGATGCGCAGGCATTCTTCATTGCGAAGATGCTGGAAACGCGCCAAAGGCATGTGAAAATGGGGGACACGCCTTACAGTCTCGAACCGAACTGCAAGGAAAGTCCGGGAGGCCTGCGCGATCTGCAAGTCATCTTATGGGCCGCTAAAGCGGCGAAACTGGGGAATTCCTGGAATGAACTGGCTCATCGCGGCCTCATTACCCTGTCCGAAGCCCGGCAACTGAAAAAAAAGGAACGCGCGTTCAAAGATATTCGGATACGGTTACACATACAGACGCAACGCTGTGAGGATCGTCTGTTGTTCGATGTCCAAATGCCACTGGCCGAAACGTTCCGTTTCAAAAAAAACGGCCGATTGCTTGACCGG
Organism: Oxalobacter sp.; assembly: GCA_048528425.1. Lineage (GTDB taxonomy): Bacteria > Pseudomonadota > Gammaproteobacteria > Burkholderiales > Burkholderiaceae_D > Oxalobacter. The sequence goes on from DBGFLV010000135.1 coordinate 1,871, forward strand.
CGTGCCGCCAGTGAATGCATGATGCAGCGTTACTATCGTGCTGCTCATACCGTCACGCAACTGAACATGATTTTGTTGCAGAATCTGCAGGCCCGGCTTTTTCCGGCGCCTTCTCTTCCGGGACGCATCAATGAACGCTTCAACGAAGTCAGCGGTTTGATAGAGGTCACGGATGAAAATGTCTTTCTGAAACAGCCTTCCGCCCTGCTTGAAGTCTTTTATCTCCTGTCGCAACGATCCGATCTGAAAAACATGACGGCCCGTACGCTCAGGGCACTCTGGCACGCGCGCATTCACATCGACCGCGCTTTTCGGAACGATCCCGTCAATCACGATTTCTTTCTCCGGATTCTGCAATCGCCCCGTTTTGCAGCCAGAGCGTTACAGCATATGAACGAATTGGGCATACTGGGACGGTACTTGCCCAATTTTGGCAAGATCGTCGGTCAAATGCAGCACGACCTGTTTCATCAATATACGGTCGATCAGCATATTCTGACCGTCATTGCGAACCTGCACCGTTTTTCCCTCTCCGAGTACGCTCATGAAAACCCGTTCTGCAGTCAGTTAATGGCCGGTTTCGACAAGCCCTGGCTGCTTTATGTCGCTGCTCTGTTCCATGACATCGCTAAAGGCCGTGGAGGAGACCATTCCGCTCTGGGTGCACGGGACGCCTGGCGTTTTTGCAAACAGCACGGGCTTGACACGACAGAAACCGAATTGATTGTTTTTCTGGTGCGGGAACACCTGACTCTGTCCCAAGTTGCCCAAAAAAAGGATTTGTCCGATCCCGAAGTCATTCGCCGCTTCGCCGAACAGGTCAAAGACGAGCGGCGTTTGACCGCGCTTTATCTGCTGACCGTGGCCGACATCCGTGGAACCAACCCACAAATCTGGAACGCCTGGAAAAGCAAATTGCTGGAAGATCTTTTTCACCTGACGCTTCGCGTATTGGGAGGTGAAGAAATCTCGGTTGATCACGAGTTGAAAAAACGCCAGTACGAGGCACTGGCAACGTTGCGTTTGTATGGTTTGCCGGAACGGGTTCATGAAGCGTTCTGGCAACAGTTGGACATCGGCTACTTTTTGAGACACGACGCTTCCGACATCGCCTGGCAAACCAGAACGCTTTATTATCGCACCAATGCTTCCGAACCCGTCGTCAAATGTCGTCTTTCTCCGATCGGTGAAGGCTTGCAGGTCACTGTCTACATGCTTGACCGTGCCGATTTGTTTGCCCGAATATGCAGTTACTTCGACCGGAAAAACTTCAGTATTTTAGACGCCAAAATCCACACGACTACGCACGATTACGCACTGGATACATTTTTGGTCACCCGCCAGGGATTCGAAAAAAATTACCGCGACATGATTACGCTGGTTGAACACGAATTGACGGAATTGCTGAAGTCGACTGTTCCCCTTCCGCCTCCGTCCAGGTCGAGACTCTCGCGCAAATCCCGTTCGTTTCCGATTTCGCCGACGCTGGATTTGAGACCGGACGCGAGCGGTAACTATTTCGTTTTGTCCATTACTGCCAACGACCGGACAGGGCTTTTGTATGCCATCGCTCAGCTCTTCAGCCGCTACAAGGTGAATTTACATACAGCAAAAATCATGACACTGGGTGAGCGAATCGAAGACGTGTTCTTAATCGACAGTGAAATGCTCCAGCACCCGCGCGCACAAATCCAGTTTGAAACGGATATGATCGGGATATTGAAAATCAACTAACTTTTTTCGGGTAAATGACTATGACTGAACCTGTCCGTCTTTCCAAACGTATGTCCGAACTGGGAATCTGTTCACGGCGTGAAGCCGATGAATGGATCGAACGCGGCTGGGTACGGGTCGATGGA
>DBGFLV010000136.1:0-1871 GCA_048528425.1 Oxalobacter sp.
TTTTGAAACCCGGCGAAGAATTCGAGTACACCAGCGGTACAGCTCTGGCGACGCCGCAAGGCTCCATGCAGGGCGAATTTCTGTGTGTGACAGAAAAAGGAGAACAGTTTAAGGTCAAAATTCCCGAGTTCGTGCTTTCCCTTCCGAGAACGCTCCATTGACGAAAGCGATTGTCGCGGCCGGAAAAGTCCCGTTGGAGATGGATAATGGCTTATGATAGCGGTACTACAACCGACGGTGTACAAACGATGCCTTTTCGCTTACCGGTACGCAGGGACTGATCATGCTTTTATCTCGCTTTTTTCCGTACGGCTTATTTATCTGTTTTTCTGTTCTGCTGGTTTCGTGTACGACCACACCGCCATCCGTCCCGGAACCGGAATCTTTACCGCAAAAAGAGCGTCAGCAAGTCACTTTTGATGATCTCCCCGGCTGGAAAGCGGACGATTTAAATGCGGTCTGGCCTGCTTTCGTCCATTCCTGTCGTGCCGTTGGCAACAAAAAGGCCTGGCAAAAGGCCTGTCGCGAAGCCGACCGTGTCGACGGGAGCAATTCAGTGGCAGTACGTACTTACTTCGAGCGTTATTTCGTCCCTTATCGAATCGTCGGGGAAAACGGGGCCGGATCGGGATTGGCGACCGGTTATTACGAACCGCTTCTGACGGGGAGCCGGAGTCGGCAAGGAGTCTACAAGACAGCGTTGTACCGGCAGCCCGATGATTTGCTGATCGTGGATCTGGCCGGTGCTTATCCTCAGTTAAAAGGGTTGCGCTTGCGGGGAAAACGGGAGGGAAACCGGGTCGTTCCCTATGACACCCGGGCTGACATAGAAAAGTCAGGAAAATTGTCCGGACACGAAATCGTCTGGGTCGACGATGTACTGGACGCTTTTTTCCTGGAAATTCAAGGTTCCGGACGCGTTTATCTGCCTGAAACGGGCGAAACGATCCGCCTGGCTTATGCCAACCAGAACGGTCGGCCTTATCGTTCCATCGGGCGTTACCTGATAGACAGGGGCGAATTGAAACCCGGACAAGCCTCCGCTCAACAAATCAGACAGTGGCTCAAGAAAAATCCGGGCCGCTTAAGGGAAGTGCTGGATGCCAATCCGAGTTACGTTTTTTTCAGGGAAGAGAAAATAGACGATCCGGTCATAGGCCCGAAAGGTGCGTTGGGTGTACCGCTGACGCCGGAACGATCTGTTGCCGTAGATCCGCGACACATTCCGTTGGGTGCCCCGGTATTCGTTGACACTACCGAACCCTACAGTTCTGTGCCGTTGCGAAAGTTGGTCATGGCACAGGATACCGGAGGTGCGGTCCGTGGACCGGTCAGGGTAGATTACTTTTGGGGATTCGGTGACGTTGCCGGAGAGAAAGCCGGAAAGATGAAACAGCCGCTCCGTGTCTGGCTGTTGCTGCCGAAACAACCGGAAGGAGCGAACTGAAAGGGAAATCTTGTTATCGGTAAACTAGAACTGGAACATGAGCCATCGTCAACACTTTCTGGGTTTCGCTGCCGATAAACAGCTTGTTCAGACCTTTTCGGCCGTGAGAAGCCATAAAGATACAGTCGCAGTTGTAAGCGTCGGCGGCCCGGACGATTTCCTCATGGGGACGCGTTGACTGGGCGACGACTCCTTCGCAGGGAACACCGGCTTTTTCAGCCAGTTCGACGAGATGGTCGACTCGGGACTGAGCAGAAAGTTGTTCGCGGACCAGGTAGTCGGATTCGCCCGATTTGGTGAATGACTCGATTTGATTGAAAGACAGCGGTTCGGCTACAGAAAAACCGACGATTTCACATCCGGGATGGGTTTTGGCAAATTCGATGGCAGCGTTAATGGCTTTTTCGGACAGAACACTGCCGTC
>DBGFLV010000137.1:0-1828 GCA_048528425.1 Oxalobacter sp.
CAAACGCAAGAAAAAGCAAGTGGGAAATTAGCTAAGTGATTGATTTTATTGGCCTGCCCTAGTGGATTCGAACCACTGACCTACGGCTTAGAAGGCCGTCGTGAAAATGTTTAAAATCAATAACTTACGACATTTTTCCTTTCGCCATGACCGCCAAATAATCAGCTTTGAGACCGCATAAACGCTGGATTAGCAAAATCGTGGCGAAAAGACTTTTATTGATAAATTTCATAAAAAGCAGAAAAAAGTACTTGACAAACGATGCGTAAAGCATCATACTGACCCTGTCATCAACGTCACGCCCCCTGCGGGCAGGAGGATAAAATGGAAAACATTATCAATCAAGTCAAAGACTGGTCAGCCGATGATCTCACCGCGCTATCCGATGCGATCAAAAATATCTTGGACAGCAAAAAAACAGTCGGGGTGGCACAACTGGAATATAGCGGGTACAACGGGCGGCGTTACAGCAGACCCTGGATAGCGCGTATCGCCGCGTGGCCATCCGGTAAACCGCCTGTGCTCGAGTTTGGGGCATATTACGGCGACGACGAGGGCGGCATCGCAGAAGTCAAGGCGAAAGAAGGCGACATCATCCGCTTCGGCCAGCGCGACAACCGGGGGAACAATACGCAAAATTGCTGGGGTGTTTTCCGCGACGGGAAAGTTGTCGTGATCGATGCGAAAGAAGCCAGAAAATTGTTTAACCAGTAAAAAGGAGATTAACATGAACATCAGAACAAAACGGGCGCTGGCCCTCTGTGGTTTTCTTCCCACGGCCGAAGACGAAATCTTGGACAGTTTGCCGCCGGAATTGCTCACCGAGCTTACTTCCCGGCAACTTGCGCAGGTCATGCGGGCGCTTAACAAGCACTGGCACAAAGCGTGCGCGTATAAAGAGCGTGAGATCGTCGGAGAGGGCTGCGTCTGGTCGGTAAGAGATGGCAAAATGCTGGATGTCGTTTATCTTGGCAAGTAGCGCCTAAAAAGTCAACCAACCGGGCTGGTCTTGACGATCAGTCCGGTTATAATCGTGTGTAGGGGGGCAAAATGTTTATTTTTAGAAACGCCGGGCCGGAGTTGGTCGAAACGAATTACTGGCAATCAGAGCATGCGCAAAAGGGCCTGATCTACGTCACCGGCAATGCCGGTACGTTGCGGATGTTGCTCCCGCCACCTGTTGAGCATTATCTGGACGAGATGGGCGCGGTAAAGCACGTTACTATCGAGACAAGTCTGCAATTCCCGGGCCGCTGCCTTGATTTTGTCTTTGACGACGGCACTGAGACCCCTTTTTTTATCGCAGTTGACAAAAAGCAAATAGACCGCGATCTCAAAACCGGCGAAGCATGTCAGCTGGTAATCTATACCGAGCGCGGGAGACAATGTGAGTATGACGCAACCATCAAAACGACGTGAGCGTGCTATATCAAATCGCTTGCAAAAAGCCAAAAGGCCGGAGGCGCTGGCGGAAGTCGTCGCGAGCTGGATCGCAAATTGGGAAAAAGAGCAGTCTGATCTGATCGACCGACTTGGCGCCGCCGTGGCACAAGATGACTTTGACGCCCAAAGTATTTGCGTCGGCGAGTTGCGCGAGGTCACTAAAAAGCGGTTTACCGGTCTCCGCAATGTCGCGAAAGAAATGTTGAGGCGAATCAATGATTTATCCAACCCCGGAAGAGATTAAAGCGGCCCGCATTGCGGCTCGGCTCACCCCGCCAAAAGCGGCAGCACTAATATATCTCAACCGCACGAACTGGACACGGGCGGAAGCCGGACAAACAAAAATGCACCCCGCTTTTTTTGAGTTGTTTTTAATCAAAACCGG
>DBGFLV010000138.1:0-5423 GCA_048528425.1 Oxalobacter sp.
GAGTATTGTCATCCGTACCCTGGTCATGTCCCGCAAAACCGTGACATTCGGTGTAGGGGGCGCCATCACGGCCCTGTCGGATCCCGAAGCAGAATTCGATGAAATCCGTGTCAAGGCAAAAGCCTTCCTGGATTTGTTTGAAACCGGTTTTCCGGATGAATTCACTTGATGTCACCCATATGATCGGTAACGAAACCGTTTTCTACTACCCGCAAGGAAAAAAAGAGACGTCTGTCGGACCCCACCGGCAAACCATCCAGGTGGCAGACTCCTGGCTGATTCGGGACGGCTGTGTCCGAGCACTGTATTTGCATCAGCATCGTTTTTTTTCCAGCTGCGAGACACTTGCCGGCATTGAGCGACGTGTGGTGGCCCGCTTCTGGGAACAGGCCATCGAAAAATTGCCTCAAATCGGCTCATGGTTTCCTCGAGTTGAACTGGCGGGAACGCTCCGGCAGCCTCTTTTCCAACTTCGCCTCCGGCCTTCACCCCCCCTTTTTACGACGATTCGGTTCATTGAATGTAACGTTCCCGATTTCCGGAAAGCGCCACGCCACAAAGGCCCCGATATCGCGCGGACAGGAGCGCTTCGTCAAGCCGTCCATGAAGCGGGCGCTGACGAAGGAATTTTGACGACACCGACGGGTTTTCTTCTTGAGGGCCTCACTACCAACATTTTGTGGTGGGAAAACGACACGCTATGCACCTCTCCTCCATCACGTCGTGTCTTGCCGGGAGTGACGCTCCAGCTAATCCGGTGGCTAGCCCAAGAAAAGAACGTCCCTTTCGCTTATCGCCAACGAAAAACAGCCGAGCTGAACGATTGCGAAGTGTGGGCTGTCAATGCTCTTCACGGTATCCGACGCGCCGTCGACTGGGAAAGATCACCGTTTAGAACGGCTCACCGTACCGATCTCGACGACTGGAACCGGGCACTCGAGCGGTTTAGTGAACGAATCCGGCCCCTGCGGCAAACCGGATAAACCGGCACGACGCTGCAGTCACCCCCCGGCTACCGTCATCTCTTCGATCAGCACCGACCCCGATTGCTTGGCCCCACGAACCAACGTGTCGGCTCCCAGCGCGACTATCCGGCCGAACATGTCTTTCAGATTCCCCGCAATGGTGATCTCTTGCACAGGATACTGGATCACTCCGTTTTCTACCCAGAACCCAGAAGCACCTCTGGAATAATCGCCGGTAACGTAATTGATCCCTTGCCCCATCAAGTCGGTCACGACCAGACCGGTACCCATTTTTTTCAGCATCTCGTCAAAATCGTCCGTTGGCCGGGTCAACGTTGAACTCAACATCAGATTATGTGAACCTCCGGCGTTGCCGGTCGTTTTCATGCCCAGTTTGCGGGCCGAATAAGAAGACAGGAAATAACCCCGGACGATTCCGTTTTCGACGATTTGTCGTTTTTCCGTTCTGACCCCTTCATCATCAAAGGGAGCCGACCCCATAGCGCCTGGGATATGCGGATCTTCCAGGACACCGACATGATCGGGAAAAACCCGTTTCCCCAGTGAATCAAGCAAAAAACTGGATTTTCGGTAAAGTGCGCCGCCAGAAACGGCATAGACAAACGAATTCAGCAAGCCGATGGCGACGGGCGCCTCGAAAAGTACCGGACACTTCCGCGTACTGATGGGACGTGCATTCAAACGGGCCAGTGCACGCTCTGCGGCATAGCGGCCGACCTCTTCCGGCGCTTTCAAGGCTTCCGGATTCCGGGAAGCGGTGTACCAGTAATCCCGTTGCATTCCCGATCCGGTACCGGCAATAGGCGCCACTGACAGGGAATGGCTGGAATAAGGATAGCCTCCGATAAAACCGTCGCTGTTGGCTGAAACAAAATGAGAATGCTGCACGTTGACACCGGCACCTTCACTATTGGCAATCCGGGTGTCGGTTTCAAACGCAGCCGCCTCACAACGATGGGCCAGTTCCACGGCTTCTTCGGTACTGATGGGCCAGCGGTAATAAAGGGCTAGATCCCTGGGACGCCTTTCCAGCATGTCAGTGTCCGGTAAACCGGCTGCCTCATCTTCCGACGTGAACGACGCGATGTTGTAGGCTGCCTCGACAGTCTGTTTCAAAGCCATTTCCGAAAAATCCGATGTCGTTGCGTTGCCCCGTTTCTTTCCGATAAAAACGGTCACGCCGATTCCCTTGTCCTGATTTTTCTCAACCGTCTCGATTTCTCCTTTGCGCACACTGACGGAAAGGCCGTTGCCTTCGCTAACACCGACGGCAGCCCCGGAGGCCCCTTTTTGACGGGCATAACGCAAAACGTCGTCGGCGATTTGTTTCAACTGATCATGGGTATAGAGAAAATCGGGATCATTCATGAGATTATCTTTTTCAGGGTTTTGTTAAGGCTGTTATGATAACAGCCAATCATAAACGATTTAATGAGCTTACACAGAAGTCTGATTATGCCAAACTCAAACAGAGGTCGTTGCGGATTCAGCTCGGGAGAATTCGATCAAGCGTACGAACGCCCTTCCAAGTCGCAACGCAAACGTGAAATGACAGCCCTGCAAAAAACCGGGGAGCAACTGGTCAATGAATCGTCCGACCGGATCAAACGCGTTCCCATGCCAGACACATTACGCGATGCCATTCTCGAATGCCGCCGGATCAAAAATCATGAAGGTCGAAGAAGGCAGTTGCAATACATCGGCAAAATCATGCGTTCGCTAGATGAAGAAGCGATCAATGCCATCAATCGTACTCTTGAAAGCTGGAAAGGCCTGTCGAAAGCGGATACCGCCCTGATGCACGCTCTTGAAAACCAACGGGAAAAATTGCTGTCGAAAGAATCGGCACTCACTGAATTCCTGCAACGCTATCCCCAGGCCGACAGCCAGCAGTTGCGTATGCTTATCCGGAATGCCAAAAAAGAAACGGCTGAAAATAAACCACCGAAGGCGTACCGTGAAATTTACCGGTTGTTGAAACAGGTCATGGCCGTTCCCTTGCCCGAACAGGAAAATGAAAACGAGGAAAACGATGAAGAAAAACGCTGACGACATTGTTATCGGACTGGTCTCGGTCTCCGACCGCGCCTTTGAAGGCACCTATCCCGATTTGGGCATACCTGCCTTGAAAGACTGGCTCGCTTCTGCCATCAAATCGCCGTATTGGCTGGAAACGCGTCTGATACCCGATGAATTCGAACAAATCGAGAAAACCCTGCATGAGCTGGTCGACGAAGACCGTTGCCCGCTGATTCTGACAACAGGCGGGACCGGGCCGTCCAGACGAGACAATACCCCGGAGGCGACCCGGGCTGTCGGTACAAAGGACATGCCGGGGCTGGCTGAACGTATGCGTCAGATCAGCCTGAATTTCGTTCCGACGGCCATTCTGTCCCGTCAGGTCGCCGTCATCTGTGAACGGCCCGAACACACTTCACTGATCGTGAATTTGCCGGGTCAACCGTCTGCCATCCGCCAGACACTGGAAGGGGTACGCGATCCGGACGGCAAGCTGACCGTACCTGGTATTTTCACTGTCATCCCCTACTGCATCGAACTGATAGGTGGCCCGACCATCGAAACCAACGAAGCTGTCTCCCAAGCCTGGCGTCCCCAAAAAGACGCGGTGTAACCTCTCCTTTGTTTCTACAACCCACGAGAAAAAACATGAACAACGTTACCCTTCAGTACAGTCAGGCCGATACCGGGCCGGATCCGAAAGCGACCGTTATCTGGATGCACGGTCTGGGCGATCACGGTTCCAGTTTCGTCCCGCTAATCCGTGAATTCGATCTGACCGGTTGTCCCCCCATCCGGTTCATCTTTCCGCATGCTCCGGAACGCGCCGTCACGGCAAACGGAGGCTACTCCATGCGTGCCTGGTTCGACATTTACGCCGGTTTCGACGATGCCGATCTTGAAGATTCGGAAGGCATTTTAGAATCTCAGAACCTGATCGTCGGCTTGATCGAACGAGAAAAAAGACGTGGCGTTTCTCCCGAGAACATCTTGTTGGCCGGTTTTTCGCAAGGTTGCGCTATGGCGTTATATACCGGACTGTGTTACCCGGAAAAACTTGCGGGCATTATCGGACTTTCCGGTTACATGCCCCTGGTTTACGCTTTTCCCGACGACCGAAACCCGGCCAATCAAAACACTCCCGTTTTTCTGGCCCACGGGACACAAGACGAAGTCGTGCCGTTTTCCCGTGGGGAAGATACCTTGAAACTGTTGCGTTCCCTCGGCTATACCGTCGAGTGGCATGCTTATCCCATGCCTCACACCATGTCCATGCCCGAAGTCAACGACTTGAGTGCCTGGTTGCGCCAATTGCTGGCCTGAAAGACGGGCAGTCCCGGTCGTGCAGACGGGACTGCCCTATAAACCGGCGCCCAACCGAGTACATGACCCGAAATCGAGCTCGTACGACGCTGTTTCTCCGATCAGACTCATCACGTTGTCCTGTATCAGACATTGCCAGGTTCGGCTCACTCTTTTCGCTAGCGACTCCGTCAAATCCACGGGCAAAACCACCAGTTCCAGATTGCCGACTTTCTCCATCTCTTGGCGGTTTTTCTTCCACCAAGGAGCCACATTTCGGCCATAAGCGAAAACGACCACTTTTTGCGATTGGCGACTGCTCCAAACAATACGCTTGGCCGTTGGCAAGCCCACTTCTATCCACAGTTCCGGCTGCCCTGTTCTGTCTTTCATCCAGAGATCGGGCTCATCCGTTTCCGACAATCCCCGCGTGAAGACCAGTCGGTCGTCGGCATAACGCAGAAATGCGAGCAACCGTGCCATCATCCGTTCGCTCGTTTCCGAAGGATGCTTCGCCAGAGTCAGGGAATACGTGAAATAGTGGTGTCTGTCCATATCGGATAACTGGACATTCACCTTGAAAACGGATGCTGAAAGTGCCATAGCGGTCAAAGAAAGCGCAAAAGAACAAGGGTTCTGAACTTATATCAGATCGTGATCACCTTAAAAAGGGTCTATTACGTTTATTGAATTGAACCGACGGTGAAACGCATGAAACACTTGAAAGTTATTTACTTCAGCAACTCCTGGGAACACCTGCTGACAGCCGGTATCGTCATCCTAATTCTTTTTCTGATCCTGCTTTTCATCAAACGCTTTTTAAGCGCCAAGTTGCTCAAAAAAGCGCAACAGACGACGACTTACTGGGATGACATCCTGGCCGAGACCGTCGCGTCCACCAGTACGATTTCGCTCTTCGTTTTTTCGTTCCTCTGCGGTGTTTACATTCTCGATCTGCCCGATGAAGTCAACACAGTCAACGCTCATCTGGCTGCTGTCGTTTTTCTGTTCCAGTGCGGACTCTGGTTTAGTAAGGCCGCTTCTTCCTGGCTTGCCTACAAAACCTCGCCGGAAATGGCCAACGGAACGAAACACGAAGTCATGAACATGCACATC
>DBGFLV010000139.1:0-3803 GCA_048528425.1 Oxalobacter sp.
CAAGAGACACATCACCTGGTCCAGCCACAGCATAGCCAGTACGAAGAGCACACCGGCCACACCGGCCGACACAACCGCATGTCTGTTTTCAAACAACCGGGCGTTTTCCCAGGAAGCGGCACAAAAAAAAGCCAACAGAAACAGCCCGAAAAGCCAGTCTTTTCCCGACCACAAAATCACAAACAAAACCGCAGCCAGACACAAAGCGGTATAAACGCGTTTTTTCAGCATTCGTCCGCCACTAGTTGTTCACTGATCTTGCCGAACCGTCTTTCCCGCGTCCGGAAAAAAGCAACTGCCTTTTCTAAGGCGTCATCATCGAAATCGGGCCAGTACGTTTCTGTAAAGTACAATTCCGTATAAGCCAGTTGCCACAAAAGAAAATTGGAAAGCCGTCGTTCTCCCCCCGTCCGAATGAAAAGGTCGGGATCGGGAGCATAGGAAAGCGCAAGACAATCCCCCAGCGATTCTGGCGTTATTTCACACTCTGTCAATCCGTTTGCAACCATTTTCCGCAGGGCTTGCAAGACGTCCCACTGACCACCGTAATTGGCGCAGACCGTCAACGTCAGCTTCGTATTGGCTGCCGTCTTTTCTTCCGCTTTCGCAATCGCTTCCTGCAAAGGCGCATCGAAACGGTTCAAGTCGCCCACCACTTTCAACCGAATGCCGTTAGCGTGCAGTTTGTCCGTTTCTTTCTGGAGAGAAGACAAAAAAAGATTCATCAGAAACCGGACTTCCTCACCCGGTCTGTTCCAGTTTTCCGAACTGAACGCAAAAACGGTCAGATACGGAATTTTTCTCCTGATACAACCTTCTATCGTGCGCCGGATTGCTTCTACGCCTCTGGCATGACCGGCCACACGCGGCAGAAAACGCCTTTTGGCCCAGCGACCGTTGCCATCCATCACGATGGCAACGTGCCGGGGCATTTCCGATTCAGGATCGACCCGCTTTAGGGATTGACTGGTAACCATGTCGCGCAAAGCGGAACGTCAAACCGTCATGACTTCTTTTTCTTTTTCGGTCAGCAATTTGTCGATCTGCTGAACATACCGATCCGTCAATTTCTGGATATCATCCTGCGCACGACGCTCATCGTCCTCGGAACACTCCTTGTCCTTGACCATTTTTCTCAGGGATTCATTGGCATCGCGCCGGATATTCCGGACAGCCACCTTAGCATCTTCTCCCTCTGTTCTGACCAATTTAACCATTTCTTTACGACGTTCTTCGGTCAGAGGCGGGGTCGGCACCCGAATGATTTCGCCGACCGTTGCCGGGTTTAACCCAAGATCTGAATCACGAATGGCTTTTTCAATGACATTCACCATTTTCTTTTCCCAGGGCTGCACCGAAATAGTCCGTGCATCCAGCAACGTGACGTTGGCCACCTGACTGATTTTGGTCGGGGAGCCATAATAATCGACGTGAATATGGTCGAGAATACCGGTATGAGCGCGTCCGGTTCGTACCTTGGCCAGATCGGCTTTCAGGGATTCAACCGACTTATTCATTTTCTGTTCGGCACTTTTTTTGACATCGGCAATATTCATGATCCATCCTCTTGCATAATAAACTGTGAAAAACCAGTCACCGCTGATACGTCGTGATCCGTCTTAAAGATGAACCAGGGTGCCTTCATCTTCGCCCAGCAATACCCGTTTCAGGGCACCGTGTTTCAAAATCGAGAAAATCTTGATCGGCAATTTCTGGTCACGACACAAAGCAAACGCTGCGGCATCCATCACTTCCAGATGTTTTTCGATCGCCTCGTCGAAAGTGATGTGGGAATAGCGGGTCGCCGTCGTGTCTTTCATGGGATCAGCACTGTAAACGCCATCGACTTTGGTCGCTTTCAACACGATTTCCGCCCCCATTTCCGCACCGCGCAAGGCAGCTGCCGTGTCGGTCGTAAAGAAAGGATTGCCCGTACCGGCGGCAAAAACGACGACTTTGCCTTCTTCAAGATACTGAAGCGCCTTGGGTCTGACGTAAGACTCGACTACTTGATCAATGCCGATGGCGGACATGACCCGCGCCGTCAGACCGGCCTGTTCCATCGCGTCGGCCAGAGCCAGCGAGTTGATGACAGTCGCCAGCATACCCATATAGTCGGCGGTTGCCCGATCCATCCCTTTCGCCCCAGGCGCCACTCCCCTGAAAATGTTGCCGCCACCGATGACGATCGCCATCTCGACACCCAGTTTCGCTGCATCGACTACATCCTCAACCATGTGCTCAATAGAAGCGCGATTGATACCGAACTGGTCTTCCCCCATCAGCGCTTCGCCCGACAGTTTCAGAAGAACCCGCTTGTACAGTGGACTGGTCATCATCCCGTATTCCTTATCTCGGATTACCTAAAACACTCAAAACCGAATACTGTAAAAACGGGCCTTCCGGCCCGTTTGAATAAAACATCAAGCTTTGGCTGCCGCCATCTGGGCGGCGACTTCAGCAGCGAAGTCATCCGACTTCTTCTCCAGCCCCTCGCCAACGACATAAAGCGTATAGGCCTTCACTGTCGTATTCTTTTCTTTCAGCATCTGTCCGACAGACTGTTTGTCGTTTTTGACAAAAGGCTGATTCAACAACGACACTTCCTTCAGAAATTTCTGGACGGAACCTTCAACCCGACGGGCAATGATGTCGGGAGATTGCGCTTTTTTACCTTCGGCAACCGCCTTGGCCGAATCTTCCTGCGCTTTCTGGGCAGCGATCGAACGCTCTCTCTCGATCAAGGCAGGATCGACTTGTTCAGCAGACAGCGCTGCCGGCTTCATGGCGGCAATGTGCATCGCGACGTCTTTACCCACCTGTTCGTCCGGCCCTTCATATTCGACGACGACACCGATACGACCTCCGTGCAGATAGGAAGCGACTTTGGCATTGCCCTGATGACGGGTAAAACGCCGGATTGACATGTTTTCACCGATACGACCGACCAGCGCGGTACGCTGTTCCTCCACGGTTTTTCCGTCCAGCGGCAAAACGGACAGGGCAGCGACGTCGGAAGGATCGTTTTCCGTGACCAGCTTGGCACAGGCATTGGCTAAAGCGACAAAATCATCGTTTTTCGTCACGAAATCGGTTTCACAATTGACTTCGATAATGGAAGCGGTGTTGTTATCCACGTGAATGGCGATAACGCCTTCAGCTGCGACGCGACTTGAAGCTTTCGAGGCTTTGTTGCCCAGTTTGACACGTAAAATGTCTTCCGCTTTCTGGAGGTCACCGTTCGCTTCGGTCAACGCTTTCTTGCATTCCATCATGGGGGCATCGGTTTTAGCCCGCAGCTGACCGACCATAGCTGCTGTAATGACTGCCATTTGATTCTCCTTGCAAAGGGGGCTTTCGCCCCCGTTTCTCATGTGTTTCCGCACCGTTCGGACGCACGTCCGAACATCAGTGCCCGATCAATTGCCGGCTTCGACAACTTCTTCGCTGTTTTCATCCTTTACCGTTTCAAGAACGTCTTGCATAGCGCTGGCACGTCCTTCCAAAATGGCGTCGGCAACGCCGCGGGCGTAAAGCTGGATAGCCTTGGAAGAATCGTCATTGCCCGGAATGACGTAAGCCAGTCCTTCAGGCGAATGGTTAGTGTCGACCACACCGATGACCGGAATGCCCAGTTTGGCCGCTTCGGTGACCGCTCCTTTGTGGTAGCCGACGTCAACGACGAAAAGCGCGTCCGGCAAACCGTTCATGTCCTTGATGCCGCCGATGGATTTTTGCAGTTTGGCCACTTCGCGCTGAAACAGCAATGCTTCCTTTTTGCTCATTTTGTCAACGGTACCGTC
>DBGFLV010000140.1:0-3873 GCA_048528425.1 Oxalobacter sp.
AAACGAAAAAGTCTTTCCAAAAGCTGATTTGGGTGATGTTGGGTTTTTTCATGCTGGCGTTACCCGTGGAGAAAGCCTTTTCGGTTCCGGCTGCGGTGATAAACGGTTTACCCGATCTGACCTCGCTGGTCGAAAAGGTAGGGCCTGCCGTCGTCAACATCAGGACGGTTGAAAAAGTCCGGTCGCAGCGCAATCCGGTGAATGACATGGATCGGGATTTCCAAGAGTATCTTTTCCGTTTTTTCGGCGTTCCCATTCCGGAGACACACCCATCAGCGCCGCGACAAAAAGAACAGGTACGAAAAGGATTAGGTTCCGGTTTCATCATTTCCCCCGACGGTTACGTGTTGACCAATCATCATGTCATCGACAACGCGGACGACGTTTTTGTCAGGTTGACGGACAATCGGGAATTCCAGGCCAAAGTGGTCGGTTCGGATAAACGTACGGATGTGGCACTGCTGAAAATTGAAGGGAGTAAACTGCCTTTCCTTAAAACAGGCAAATCAGCTGACATCAAGGCTGGAGAGTGGGTATTGGCGATCGGTTCTCCTTTTGCGCTTGAAAACACGGTCACGGCCGGCATCGTTTCCGCCAAGGCTCGGGATACGGGAGATTACCTGCCGCTGATCCAGACGGACGTGGCGGTTAATCCGGGCAATTCCGGGGGCCCGCTTATCAACATGGCTGGGGAAGCCATCGGCATCAATTCACAGATTTACAGCCGATCCGGCGGTTACATGGGTATTTCCTTTGCCGTTCCTATTGATGAAGCACTTCGTGTGTCCGAGCAATTGAAAAAAACGGGCAAAGTGACACGAAGCCAAATCGGTGTCCAGGTCGGTGAAGTCGCCGAAGAAACCGCCAAGGCGTTGAACGTTCCGAACAAACAGGGCGCACTCGTCGTTCGGGTCGAAAGCGGTTCACCGGCTGAAAAAGCTGGTCTGGAGGCAGGCGACATTATAGTGAAATTCAACGAGCAGCCTATCGAAAAGATTGCCGAACTGCCCCGGCTTGTGGGAGACACTCCGCCAGGGACAACTGTTCGTCTGTCGGTCTGGAGAAAGGGAAAAATTCAATCGCTACCGATAACGGTTTCAGCTGTAGCTGACGACACCCAACCGGTCAAGACGACCGGTTCGACAGCTAGGGATGCTTCTACCTTATCGGCAAAGATATTGGGACTTCAAGTAGCCGACTTAACGGCAGAGCAGAAAAAGCGTTCGGGTAACAGACGGGGGGTCGTGGTCACTTCCGCGTCAGGCCCGGCGGCAACCAGTGGCATCCGGCGCGGAGACATCATACTGCGCCTCGGTAACACCGATGTCGGCAATCAACAGGATTTCCAGCAACTGGTTTCCCGACTCGACCGGAGAAAAGTGGTTGTGTTGCTAGTGCAGCGCAACAACGTCATTTCTTACGTTCCAGTTCAACCGGAACGGAACGGGTAAATGCGATTGAAGAGGAGAAAGAGAGCGTCGGACTGAACGGTTATTTTGAGTTTCTTCCATGTTAAAATGAAAAGCTATTCATTTTTTGACGTTTTTTCTATTTTTCATTGGAGTTTTATCAAAATGGCAGTCGAACGTACCTTGTCAATCATTAAACCGGATGCAGTCGCCAAAAACGTGATCGGAAAAATTTATACCCGTTTTGAAGACGCCGGACTCAAAATCGTCGCAGCCCGTATGGTTCAGTTGTCCCGTGCCGAAGCGGAAGGCTTTTATGCCGTTCACAAAGAACGGCCTTTCTTCAAGGATTTGGTCGAATTCATGATTTCCGGGCCGGTGATGGTCCAGGTCCTGGAAGGTGAAAACGCTATCGCCAAAAATCGTGAACTGATGGGCGCAACCGATCCTAAAAAAGCGGACAAGGGAACCATCCGTGCCGATTTTGCCGATTCGATTGACGCCAATGCCGTTCACGGTTCGGATGCACCCGAAACTGCTGCCGTTGAAATTGCCTATTTTTTCCCATCTATGCAAATCTGCGCTCGTTGATGGGTCTGTTTTCTTGCGTCCTTTTTAATCAGGACGCAAGAAATCTTACCGGACATTGGACATGAGTGACGCACGAACCAATCTGCTGGGTTTGAATCCTGTTCAGCTCGTCGACTATTGCAAAAGTCTGAATGAAAAACCCTTTCGGGCCAAACAGTTGGAACGCTGGATTCATCAATTCGGTGTCAGCGATTTTGCCGAAATGACGGATCTGGCGAAATCGTTCCGTAGCAAACTGGAAAGCTGTGCCGAAATTCGGGCGCCCCACGTGTTGAAAGACCATGTCTCAACAGACGGTACCCGGAAGTGGCTGCTTGACGTCGGAGAGGGCAACGCCGTTGAAACGGTTTTTATTCCCGAAGAAAATCGCGGTACGCTTTGTGTATCGACTCAGGCGGGATGTGCGGTCAATTGTCTGTTTTGTTCGACAGGCAAGCAAGGATTTAATCGTAACCTTAGAACGGATGAAATTATCGGTCAGTTATGGATGGCCGAGTTTGCGATCCGGCGATCGAAAAACACAACCGAGAGCAAAACGGAGCGGCAGATTTCCAATGTCGTCATGATGGGAATGGGTGAGCCCCTGTTCAATTTCGACGCCAGTGTCGCTGCGCTGAAACTGATGCTGGACGACAACGCTTACGGTCTGTCGAGAAGGCGAGTAACGGTATCGACGAGCGGTGTCGTGCCGATGATCGACCGGCTGGCCGAAGAATGCCCGGTTGCGCTGGCCGTTTCCCTTCACGCACCCAACGACAAGCTCCGTGACAGACTGGTCCCCTTAAATCGCAAGCATCCGCTTTCCGAATTGATGGCAGCCTGCCGACGCTACCTGAGTCATGCGCCTCGCGACTTCATCACGTTTGAGTATTGCATGCTGGACGGTATCAATGACAAGGACGAACACGCCAGAGAACTGATTAATCTGGTTAAACACGGCCCCGATCCGGTATCATGCAAACTGAACCTGATTCCGTTCAACTCCATTGCGATGCCCGGTCTGAAGCGTTCCAGCGACGCGCGTATCCAGGCTTTTGCGAAAATCCTTCTGGATGCCGGAATTGTCACGACGGTCAGAAAAACGCGTGGTGAAGACATCGAGGCAGCGTGTGGTCTCCTGGCCGGAGAGATTCAGGACAGAACGCGCGTTCAAGAACGGATGGCAAAAGAGGGAACCGATCCGGGAACACGACTTGAAAGTCACCGATTTCAAAACCGGTGTTAACGATGAATTCGGCTTTAAAATGAGTGTGTTTCCTAAAAAGACAGTTTGAACTTTCTCAGGACTGACGAGCGTGCTTTTTTCTATGATGGGGTTTTAAATGGATAACGAACAGATCAGCGATATGGAAAAAACTGCCTCCCCAACTCAAAAAGAGACGACGTCGGAAACCGGTTCGGACACCGCGCCTGAAGCGACTTCTGTCTTACAAGACAACACATCCGGAATGAAACCGGGCGCCATTTTGGCAGCCAAACGGCAGGAAGCGGGCATTACGGAAGGACAAATCGCCGCGCGCCTGAAAATGACATTAAAGCAGTTGCATCATCTGGAAACGGACAATTACGACGCACTGCACGGTATCGCCATTTCGAGAGGTTTCGTCCGGGCTTATGCACGTGTTTTGAACCTGAATCCCGATCCGCTAGTAGCGAAATTCTCGGACGGAAAAACTTCTCCTTCTTCTGCGTCTCCCTATGCTGCGCAGTACAGGTCATCCGGGTCATATGTCCAAAGTTCTTTACCCTTCCGGAAAAAAAGGAATTTTTCCGGTATCGTGATCGCCTTGCTGGTGCTCATCGTCATTGCCCTGGTTGTCGGCTGGAACATGAAGCTGTTTTCGATTGACGGTGGTTTTTTCAAAAGAGAATC